>JALFCH010000124.1 GCA_022771245.1 Rikenellaceae bacterium
AACACCTGTGATGTCATTCTGGGTCACAATTATGTGGTGAACAAGATTAACGGGATTGAATGATGAATAGATTGGCAGTCATATCTGCGTTTTTGTGCATAATATGTCCGGCAATAAACGCCCTTGCCTCTGACCCGCCCGAGTCGGAGCAGTTACGTATGCCTGACAAAAATGGACTTATCCATATCTGGGATGGTACCGCGCATCATCGCCACGCGGTGACTCTCGAAGCCTTTCCGCCGGCGGAGAATCGCTATGGAGTCTCCGTAATCGTTTGTCCGGGAGGCAGTTATTGCTGGCTGGACTATGATAACGAGGGCGTGCAGGTGGCCCGTTGGCTCCAGGAGCAGGGAATCTGTGCTTATGTGCTGAAATACAGTGTGATGGGCAAGTTTCAGTTCGGCTGTCTTGCCGGACTCTATGCTCCCACCCGCAAGCATCCGGATATGATAAGTGATATGCAGAGGGCTGTGCAGGTGTTGCGCCAGATCGACAGCACCAGCCTTGTGGGGGCTATGGGCTTTTCTGCAGGAGGGCACCTGGTGATGTCTGCCGCCGAATTTTTCCGCAGTGATTTCCCGGCACTCAAAGGCGTACATTCTGAAGCATCCAGAAGACCCGATTTCGTGGCTGCAATCTATCCTGTGGTGAGTATGTCTTCGGAATATACCCACAGACGTTCCCGCAGGGCTCTCCTTGGGGAATACCGCAGCGGCAACCGTCGGCTCAGGGATTCCCTTTCACTCGAAAAACACGTGCCGGAGGACTGTCCGCCGGTGTTCCTGCTCAACTGCCGGGACGACAAGGTGGTGGATTACCGCAATTCCGAACTTCTGGATTCCGCTCTCACTGTCTCCGGTGTCCCTCATCAATATATTCAATACAGTAGCGGAGGGCACGGCTTCGGAGCATCCGAGAGCAAGGGAAGCGATGAAAGCCGTAGGTGGAGGACAGAATTTATGAACTGGTTCAGACAGACCGTTTCAAACTTGAGAAAATGAAACTGAGAGTTTATGATTATTTTCGGGAGCATCGGGGCGTGATGTGGGCATCTTTGGGCCTGCTCACCCTGATTTCCGGCCTGCTTTTGTTAAATCTGCATTACAGCGAGGACATAACTGATTTCGTGCCCCTCGGGACAAAGGACAGGGAGGCCCTGAATGTGTATCAGAAAATCTCAGGGGCCGACCGTCTTGTGATACTCTTTTCCGGATCCGACGACCCGGACAGGATGGTGGAAGGAATTGAGCATTTTGTGGGCAAGGTGGAGGAACTGGACAGCGAGAACTGGTGCGAAAGCCTCACGGCTCAATTCGATATGTCTGCAATTCAGACGGTTACTGACTTCGTGATGGACAATATCCCATATTTCCTCACCCCTTCGGATTACGCCCGCATAGACAGTCTGCTCTCCTTGCCCGGGTATGTGGAAGACAGGCTGATGCAGGACCGTCAGACTCTTTCCTTTCCTACGGGACCTTTCGTGGCCTCAACCATAGTCAAAGACCCCCTCGGCCTTTTCAGCCCCGTGCTTTCCCGTCTGAACACATCCAACGAAAACAATATCTTCGAAATCTATGACGGCTATGTCTTCACCCCGGATATGTCCAGGGCCATAGTCCTGCTCAATTCCCCTTTCGGCGGCAGCGAGACCAGCAACAATGCCAGACTGCTTGCCCTGTTGAAGGAGGCTGCCGGAAGTGTCGAGGCAGTTTATCCGGATTTGAGGGCAGACATAGTGGGAGGACCTGAAATTGCGGTGGGGAATGCTTCCCGCATCAAAACGGACAGCATCATTGCGGTCATTGTGGCCGGGCTTCTGATAATCCTGCTCCTTGCCACCTCTTTCGGCTCTTTCAGAAACATATTGCTGATACTCCTATCCATAGGTTGGGGCTGGCTTTTTGCCATCGGAGGCATTGCCCTGCTGGTGGACAAGGTGTCAATCATAGTAATTGGCATATCCAGCGTCATTCTGGGCATAGCGGTGAACTATCCTCTGCATCTGATTGCCCATTCAGAGCATCAGAGGGATATGCGTCAGGCAGTGAAGGAAATCTTTATGCCTCTGCTGGTGGGCAATATCACCACGGTAGGTGCCTTTCTTGCCTTGGTTCCTCTCCAGGCCACTGCTCTGAGACATCTCGGCATTTTTGCCTCCCTTCTGCTTTTAGGCACCATACTTTTCGTGCTGCTCTACCTTCCGCACTTTGTCCGGACGGGGGAGAAGGCCAGTCGCAAAAGCCGTTTTCTGGATGCCGTGGCCGGGTTTTCGCCTGAGAATCACCGCAGTCTGATCTGGGTTTCGTTTGTGCTGACTGTCGTTTTCGCATTTTTCAGCTTCCGCACTGAGTTCGATTCCAATATTTCCAACATCAATTATATGACCGACCGGCAGAGGGAGGATATGGCCTATTTCCAGAACCTTTTCGCACGCAGCAAATCTGCCAGGGAGGTTTATGTGCTTTCTTCCGGTGCGGATTTCGATTCGGCTCTTTCTGAACATTCCGCCAACTGCA
>JALFCH010000126.1 GCA_022771245.1 Rikenellaceae bacterium
GATGGTGACAGGGTGAAAATGTTCACGCGCACTGCGGCAGGCATTGTAAAGAGTTTCGTGATGCTGGCAGTATCCGACGAGGAGTGCACTTTCATAATGTTTGACGGAAGCATCGACCAGAAAAAATTCGCTCAGGTAATCTCATCAATAGAATCCTGAGATGAAAAACATTCTTGCATTTGCCGTGGGAGGGTGAATTCTAAAAAGTCCTAGAGACTTTGAGGTCATCCTCTTATTTTGCCTCCGAGCAACGGCTGCTCTCCTCCGGAGACCTTCCGCTTCGCTCCATCCTCCCACTGCGCTTCGCTTGTGGGCCCCTCCGGCTCAGTGGCAAGCTGCTGCCGCTGCGGAGCTCCGCATAGCCGTTGCTATGTGACTGATGAGGGAGGAAATATGGACCGAAAAGATTTTCAAAGATGATGCAGGTTATTTTTTGAGGATTACAAATGCGCATAGGCATTGTCATATTGAATTGGAACACAAAGAATTATCTGAAACAGTTCCTACCTCCGCTGATTCAATCGGCGGAGACTTTCAATGCACTTGCCTCTGAAAACACGGCGGAAATCATAGTAGCCGACAGCGCTTCCACGGATGGCTCCATAAACTTCGTCCGGGAAGTCTATCCGCAGATACGCACCATTCCCCTGGACAGCAATTACGGCTTTACCGGGGGCTACAACAGAGCCATAGGGGAACTCATCAGCAATCCGGGTGCAGCAGGTCCCTATGACCTTTTCGTACTCCTGAACTCGGATATAGAAGTGGGCAGGGATTGGATAGGTCCTCTTGCCGAATGGATGCAGGAACATCCCGACTGCGGAGCCTGCGGTCCCAAGCTGCATTCCTGGTACGAAAAGGACAAGTTTGAGTATGCAGGAGCTGCGGGAGGATTGATAGACCGTTTCGGATATCCGTTCTGCAGGGGCCGGGTGATGAAAAAACTCGAAACCGACAAGGGGCAATACGATGAACCCCGGGAGGTATTGTGGATAACCGGTGCCTGCCTTATGGTAAGATGCGAAACCTGGAAGGCAATGGGAGGACTCGATGAGAGGTTTTTCGCCCATATGGAGGAAATAGACCTTTGTTGGCGTATGCAACTCGAAGGATGGAAGGTCAGCATTGTCCCCCGGTCAGTGGTCTGGCATCTGGGTGGCGGCACACTCCCGGCAGAATCGCCCGAAAAACTGTACCTCAATTTCCGCAACAACCTGCTCCTGTTGGAAAAAAATCTGGGCAGAACCATAGGCCCGCGCAAGGCTGCCGTAAGGATATTCATCAGGAAACTGCTCGATGGATGTTCAGCCTTCGTATATCTGCTTAGCGGGAATATCGGGTATTTCAAATCCGTAATCAGGGCCCATCGGGACGCAAAAGCACTTTTGGCTGAGGCGGAAAGAAGCAGACAAGAACGTTGCCCATCCCCATCTTGTCCCAATGGGCCGAACAAACACAATAAAGTTGCAAATGTCCGTGGCATATATGGGAAATGTATGATTCCACGCGCGCTCACAGGCATCAGAATTGACACAGAAAACCTTTGAATATGCGGATAATTATTGCAGGAGCCGGAGAAGTCGGTTCACATTTGGCAAAGATGCTCAGCAATGAGTCCAACGACATAACCGTCATAGACAGCGACCAGAGCCGTCTCGATGCACTGGCCTCCAACACGGACATAGTCACGGTCACCGGAACTTCCTCTGAAATCCGCGTGCTTAAGGAAGCAGGGGTGGCGGACTCGGACCTGTTCATAGCTGTGAATCCTTCGGACTCCCAGGATGTGAACATAATCAGCGCCATTCTTGCGAAAAAGCTTGGCAGCCGGAAAGTTACAGCCCGTATAAACACAGAAGAATACCTCTCCTACGAAAACAAAAACATCTTCACGGAGATGGGAATAGACCTTCTGTTCTATCCCGAGAAGATTGCAGCCGGAGAAATCATCGATTTGCTTAAGCACAATGCTTCCACGGATTCGATGGACTTTGCAAGGGGACGTGTGCAGATGTCCGTATTCAAGGTGGAAGAGGACTCCCCTCTCCTGGATATGAATGTTTTCGATTTGAGCCGTTATGCCACATCCGAAGAATTGCAGTTCAGGGTTATCGCCATCTCCCGCAACAACACGACCATCATCCCGAAGGTTGACACAAAATTCAAATACCACGACCTGATCTACATCATAGCCAAACGTGAGGGAAGCAAAATGTTGATGAGGCTCATCGGGGCAGCGAATCTGGAAGTGGACAAAGTGATGATACTGGGCGGAAGCCATACTGCAGAAATGGTGGCCCGGCAATTGATTGGCAAGGTATCCGAAATCAAAATCATTGAGCGGGACAAAGACAGGTGTATGGAACTGACCGAAACATTCGGAAGCGACATCAACATAGTCAACGCAGACGGACGCAATTCGGATATGCTGATTGAAGAGGACATACGCAGTTTCGATGCTTTCGTAGCGCTCACCGGTTCATCGGAAGCAAATATTCTGGCCTGTGTGGCAGCAAAGAAACTGGGTATCCCAAGAACCATTGCTGAAGTCGAAAACATCGAATACATACGTCTAGCAGAGGGTATGGGCGTGGATGCTGTCATAAACAAGAAACTGATAACCGCAGGAAGAATATTCAAATTCACCCTCAGCGACAAGGTGAGATTCATCAAATATATGAACGGCACCAACGCCGAAGTGCTGGAGTATATCGTCACAAAGGATGCGAAGATTACCTCAGCCCCGCTCAAGGACCTCGATTTTCCGCGCGACGCCATCATCGGAGGCATAATCAGGGGCAACAATTCCTACATAGCAGTCGGGGATACCAGAATTCAGGAATATGACAGGGTGGTGGTGTTTGCCTTGCCGGACGCTGTGCGTGAGGTGGACAGATTTTTCAGATAGACCATCACTGCAAGCGGGCAGGATATGACAATTTGTCATATTTCCGGGTTGGCTCACTCTTTGAGTCAATGCCTTGGTCCGCGATTGGGCAAACTGACTATTGAAAAGGAATGCAAGATATGGAAAATACAGAAAAAGATATCAAGGAAACTACTGATACAGAAGTTGTTGAAGAAACTGTAGAAGTGAAGGAAGAGAATGAAGGAACTGCCAAAATGAGCAGAAAAGAGCGTAAGAAATCCGAAAAACTGGAGGCAGAACTCGAGGAGGTACGCAAAAATATGCAGGAGACAGAGAAAAAATTGGCAGAAGAGACTGACAGCCTGGCCAAGACCAAGGATTCATACATTCGTCTTATGGCCGAGTTCGACAATTTCAGGAGGCGCACTGCCCAGGAAAAGCTGGATTTGGTGGCCACTGCGGCAGAAGACACAATCAAAGGGCTTCTAGTCGTGCTGGATGACTGCGAAAGGGCTATGAAAGCCTTGGCCGACTCGAATGACTCTCCTGTGGCAAAAGAAGGCACCGAGTTGATTTACAACAAACTGCTCAGTTATCTCAAGTCCAAAGGCTTGGATATAATCGAAGCGCAGGGCTGCGAATTCAATACTGACATCCACGAAGCAGTGGCACAACTGCCTGTACAGGAAGAGGACAAGAAGGGCAAGGTCTATGATGTCGTGCAGACCGGATACAAGCTCAACGGCAAAATCATCCGCTATGCCAAGGTGGTTGTAGGAATCTGATTTGACTGCATCATAAAGTCAGACCTCAGAATTCCTGTTCCAGTCTGATATGTCTTATTGTTTTCATATTACTTATCATAAATTATTATGGCAGCTAAAAGAGATTATTACGAAGTGCTCGGAGTCGATAAGTCTGCGAGTGCCGACCAGATAAAAAAAGCATACAGGGCTTTGGCCATCAAGTACCACCCTGACAAGAATCCAGGTGACAAGGTGGCCGAGGAGAAGTTTAAGGAGGCCACGGAAGCCTATTCGGTATTGAGTGACCCCGACAAGAGAGCAAAATATGACAGATTCGGAGCTGCTGGTCTTGGAGACAATCCAGGTCCGGATTTCAGCGAAGGATTCGGTCCTATTAATGATATTCTTCGGGATTTATTCGGCGGTGCTTTCGGTGGCGGTTTCAGCGGGTTCGGCTTCGATGATGGACCTCAGGAGAAGGTATTCAGGGGCAAGGACATACGCGTGCATACGAAACTGACTCTGGCCGAAGTGGCCACCGGAGTCACAAAAGACATTAGCATAGAGAGGTTTACCCCTTGCAGCAGATGTGGAGGAAGCGGTGCAAAATCAGCCTCCGGCATCAAGATTTGTCCGGCTTGCAAAGGTTCGGGACAGTACAGGACCCGCTCCCTCTTCATGCAGATTTCCACTTGCCAGCAGTGCGGCGGACTGGGCAAAATCGTGACCGACCCTTGTCCGGACTGCAGTGGATCAGGTTTGGTAAGAAAGCGTGAGACAGTCAAGGTCAATATCCCTGCCGGTGTGGAAGACGGTATGCAGTTGAGAGTCAGCGGTGGAGGAAACTGCGGAAGGAACAACGGCATAAACGGAGACCTTCTGGTGGTAATCGACGTGGCAAACAGCGATGATTTCATCCGCAAGGGCAGTGATTTGTATTGCACCAAAATAATCTCTATTGCAGATGCAATGCTCGGATGCGATTTGGATGTGAAACTCATAAACGGAAGCACGCAGAAAATCAAAGTGGAAGCAGGCACCCAATCCGGTTCCATAATCACCCTCAGGGGTAAAGGACTCCCAATGCTGAACAGCTACGGAAATGGAAATCTGTATATCAAAATCGGTGTATGGATTCCGAAACGCCTGAGCCGCGACAGCAAGGAACTTGCTGAGGCAATACGCCGCAACCCGGATTTTGTTCCGAATCCGAACAAGGAAGACAAGTCATTCTTTGACCGGATAAAAGATATTTTCGACTGATTTCCGTAGAGAATCCAGAAAAAAATGTTGCAAAAGTTTGCAAAGTCAGAAAAAATATCTACCTTTGCAATCCCGTTCAACGACGGTGCAACAAATCGGTGCCATAGCTCAGTTGGTAGAGCAAAGGACTGAAAATCCTTGTGTCCCTGGTTCGATTCCCGGTGGCACCACATAACCCCCGTAGAAGTGCTTCTATGGGGGTTTGCTTTTAAAATTTTGCGATATGAGAGTCTATAGGATGAGGAGAATTCCAAGTGGTGGTTCTCGGTGCTTGATATCGTCGGGGTGCTGAACGACCAAGACGACTACCAGAAAAACCGCAACTACTGGAAATATCTCAAAACAAAGCTACGCAAGGAACAAAGTCAGTTGGTTAGTGACACTAACCAACTCAAGCTATTAGCGGCTGACGGAAAGCGATATGCAACCGATACCCTCGATTACGATGGTGTTTTGCTTCTCGTAAAGAGTTTTCCAAACGCCCGTGCGATGCGTTTTGTCGAGTGGTTTACCAATAGCGACGAGACGATTGACGGCAAGTATGTCGAGATGAACATCGCTCACCCATTCCGTGAGGGCAATGGTCGTGCGACCCGTATATGGCTCGATCTGATTCTCAAAAGGCAGTTGCAACAATGCGTTGATTGGAGTAAGATTGACAAGAACGACTACTTGAATGCGATGCAAAAGAGTGTTGCCGACTCGTCATATATCAAGCGACTTTTGCAGTCTGCTTTGACTGACAAAATCAACGACCGTGAAACCTTTATGAAGGGTATCGACTACTCGTACTACTACGAGCAGGAGGAGTAAAAATCGCTCAAAAGCACCCCTAAAAATCACCCCTTGATTTCGATGCAAGATTGTGAAAAAATCGAGTAATACAATTATGGAAATGGCCTTTTTCGAGCAGTTGTTAAATCATAAGTAATTGAGGCATTGTGTATTAATGCTATGGTTCAAAGATTCTGGTGGCACCACAGAACCCCCGTAGAAGTACTTCTATGGGGGTTTGCTTTTTATAATTTTCCTAACGTGAAGGTGGTTTTTTGGGTATCACCTCGCAGGATTACAGGAACATAGTGAGCATGACTGGAAGAAGGAGAGTCTGTTCGTCCTTGCGCAGGTCCTTGGTATAGAGAAGGTACCTGTCACTTACATTGCCGGAATATTTTCTGCAGAACTCGTCAAGCGATTTGTGGGTCTTGTACCCCGAGGACTTGACCTCTATGGGACGAATTTTGGTTCCCTTTGAGAGAAGGAAATCCACCTCGTAATTATGGTTCGATGTCTCCGACCTCCAGGTATGGTAGAAGAGTTTGTGCCCTGATGCTACAAGCATCTGAGCCACGATATTCTCATAGACATAACCAAGGTCAACTGAAAGCTTGTCACTTAGCAACTTCCCGTAAATCACATTGTCCGAGAAGTCATTGTCCCAGAAGGCAAGGGTGATGAATAGCCCCGTATCGCCCATATACAACTTGTATTGTCCATAATCGGTATGCGACGGAAGCCCCACCTCCGGATTGTCCGAATGATGTGCGAAGTTCACGGTAAGGCTGTCCTCCATGTCCCTCAGGAACTCATCCACGGTTTCACTGGGATATCCCCGTCCGACAATGCTGCTCTGCTGGAAACGTGACGCGTTCTTGCTCAGTTGGGCAGGGATGGAGCTGAACATCTTGGATATTTTTCCTGAGGGGTCTATCTTCTGAAAGTCATCAATATAGATATCGATGATCTCCCGTTTCTTCCTGTCCACATCCGCAAGATTGAGCGTGTCCAGATATGTACTCACAGCCTGGGGCATCCCGCCGACTAGCATATATAGTCTGAAGTCTCTGAGCAGCTTGCGTGTCAGGGCATCACCGAAAGGACGTCTAGCATCTAAGGACTCTCTGAGCAGTGGCACGGTCACCTCATCCCCGAGGGCCCAGCGAAATTCCTCGTAATCCATCGGATACATCGTAAGGCGCGTCTCCTCGCTTGGGATGACGATATCCTTTGTGTTCTTCCTTATGGAAAGCAAGGAGCCGGTCTCTATGTAGTCGTATCTGTGGTCCTTCACAAGGTACTTGATTGCTTCCCGAGCCTTCGGGCATTTCTGAACCTCGTCAAAGATTATGACGGACTGACGTTCATAGAGCTTGACTCCATAAATGAACTGGAGCCTCGTGAAGAAGTCATTCCTGTCGGAAATGACGTTGACCGCCTCCCAAAGTGCCGCCGGAGCATCTGCGAAATCAACGAGTATGTAACTTCGGTATTCCCTCTTTGCAAATTCCTCCACCAGAGTGGACTTTCCGACACGGCGTGCACCCTTAAGCAGAAGTGCGGTGGAACCGTCACTCGTCCGCTTCCACTCAAGCATCCTGTCATATAGTTTCCTTCTGAAAACTCTCATTTCCCCATCTTTATAAGGTTCAGCATTGCAAATATATGCAAATTTTTCAGAATCCCCATTTTTATCTTTGGATTTATATGCAGAATCCCCGTTTTTGTTTAACCTTCTGTACCACAATGCTCGAAACGCTGTCAGAGGATTTGCTCCGGCTCAGTATCTGTTCGGCTCGCTGAAGTTCAACGGAATTAAGGATGTGGCCGAAGACAGGATTACAGGCTTGTTCTGGATTCAACTAGCTGCCGAAAGCGGTTATTCAGAGGCTCAAGCGTTTATTAAAATGAGAAGCGAGGGATGTTGGTCCTTCGCTTCTATTGGATTTATTTAAGGCTCTTAATTTAGCTGTCCCCAATCCTTTATCTCACCAGTAGCTTCGTCAACATAAAAAAATTGTGTGACTTTCTTTTTGTGATATTGTGCATCGGAGCCTAAATAGTTTAAAACAAATTCATAGACAAATTGAGCATCAGAATATGATGATCTATTAATAGTCTTTGGCTTTCCTTTCATTATATAGAGCAACTCAATATTCATTCCTTTGTCAATATGGCCGGTCATAAACCTCGCCATAGTTAGTAGACCGTACTTATCAACAAGATTTGCAAATTCCTCCTCAAATAATACCGTTCTTAAGGTAGATCCTTTTCCTAATAGACTGCCGTAGTACTCATTAGGAAGCAATCTAGGAATAGAAATGTAAGAAATATTCCCTTTTTGATTCTTGACAATTGCAACTATCTCACCCTTTCCATCAAGTTGAGAAAAAGAAACACACTCCCAAATATCAGTAGGATCAAAAGAAATCTTTTCGCCAGACTCCAAATCTGTATCATTTAGGAAAAAAGTATCATGTGCGACATCAGGTTTATGTTTTAGAATGGGCCTGAATCTCATACCTGTATATTTTGCGCACAGATAATTATAGTTACTTACAACAATGAAAGGTCCATTTGTATAGCCAGACCATTTATACCATAGTTTAAGTCTTGGATTATTATCATCTTGAATCAAGAACCATTTATTTATGGAATCTTCATAAACATCTATTACTGTGAAAGTTTTTCCTTCAATCGCTTCACAAAGAGTAGATCGCCCATTAGACGAAGGCATATAACGCTTATTTGAGTCGTTCTTTTTGGTAAATAATTGAATGTCGACATATCCATAAGATTTGTCTGTGTCGGTGCAAAAACCAAAGAATTGTTGGCCTACAAAAGATTTAAGTTCATTTTCTCCCCATTGAATTTTTGTTGAATCATATACAGCAACTGATTCAGTATAAGAAGATGTTTTTTTATTAGGTGTGTAAGAACTTATTTGTGAGTATGCATAAGGAAACATACTTATACAAATAAAGAATGTTAGGATACATCGCTTCATAATGACATTATTGTAGATTATACCTTTACGTACGTTGAGTAGTTTTGCAAATATAAATATTTTGTACAATAATATGACAGACTAATACAACAGAAGCGAGGGATGTTAGTTCTTCGCTTCTTCACGTTCATAGGAAATCCTGTAGCCTCAACCGCTTCACGCCATCTGGGAGCCATTAGGATGTTGCAAATAACAACACCGGCAAGCCGTGCAACGCAGAGATCATCGTTTCATCTGTGCAACAAGAACGTTGGAGGAGCCGGATAGAAAGACGAGATCAAGGCGCACGGCGCAGCCGGTCCCGCAGCAACCTAATGGTTGTGAGGACACCGGCAAGCCGTGCAACGCAGAGATCGTCTTTCTTCGCCGGCTCCTCCCCTATTGCCAGAGTGAACGCAAGAACATTATACTGAAAAGCTCCCAGTTATGCCAATTATGCCCCCCAGAAGTAATATAAGACTCATAAACATACCCCTTCCGGTTAAGATAGCTCATATAAGACTCCAAGCGAGGAAAAAAGATGTCGATATTCCCGGTCATAAGCCAGTAAAGTCGTGGAGGATCCGCAAACTGGACCGCCAGTTTCTTCTTCAGCCGGGCATAGAACTTCGCATAAGGGCCGATTTTCACAAATGACTCGGCAACAGGAGAAAACATCCCGAGATATCCGAACATATCCGGATGATTTGCAGAAATATGGATAGTCTGCAATGCCCCGAAAGACAAGCCGGCCAAAGCCCTCGAATTCTTTTCCGGAATGGTCCTGTAGAGGCTGTCCACCGACATCACCACATCCCTCACGAAACCCGTTTCAACCACTCCGTCCAAGTCTCCGAATCCTTCGACCATATTCTTCCTCCTCCCGTGCCCGTAGTCCTTGTCGTCATTGTACTGGTTGGTATTCGGAAGGACCAGGATTGTCTCTTCCATATCCCCTTCCTCAGTAAGTCTGTCTATGTTTTGCAGAATGTTTCCCTGCCTTATCCAGGACAGTTCCGTCCCGCTTGCCCCGTGCAGCAGATATAGCACAGGGTACCTCTTGTCCGGATTATGATAATAGGACTTGGGCAGATAGACGAACATACGGCGCTCTGACGGTCCGGGGACACTGGTCGGAACCACTACCGATTCAAGTATTCCCTGAGGCTCATAAGCAATATTGGGCTCGGCATAATCAGGAAGGGGAGCAAACTTCGCCATCGTCCCGCAGGAGGAAATACACAGCGCGACTGCAATGACATAATAGCAGTGTCTTCCCAAATTACGAATCCGGCTTGCAATAATCGATATATAGGTCAAAAACATATAATTTCTCAAAAACGAGTTGCAAATGTACAAATTTTCTGAAATTTTGATTAAGTTTGCCATCCTATAACAAAGGTCAGCACACTAATTTTTAACTAATAAAATGCCAAAGAGAATTGCCATCCAGGGTGTCAAGGGTTGTTTCCACGAACAGGCCGCCAGACTCTTTTATAAAGACTTGACAGACATTGAGATAATCGAATGCGACAACTTTGAGGACCTTTACCTGGCTATGGATTCGGGCAAGGCGGATGCTGCCATTATGGCAATAGAGAACACCGTTTCAGGCGGTCTCCTGCCCAATTTTGAACTTCTGCGCAAATACCAGAGGGAAATAAAAGGAGAAATCTTCCTGCGCATCAAGCAGAACCTGATGGCTCTTCCAGGCCAGAGTATCGGCGACATCAAGGAAGTGCGGACCCATTATATGGCCATAAACCAGACCCGTGAGTTTTTCAGGGACTTTCCGCAAATCCGCCTGGTGGAATCGGAAGACACCGCCAAAAGTGCAGCACAAGTGGCCCGGGAAGGGCTCAAGGGAGTGGGTGCAGTGGCCTCGGAACTCGCAGCAGAACTCTACGGGCTGGACATCATAGCCGAAAGCATTGAAACCTTCAAGCAGAACTTCACGAGGTTCCTGATATTGGACGAAAACTACAACCCGTCCGAGAACGCAATAGACAAATCCAGCATCTGTTTCACCCTTCCCCACACCTCAGGTTCACTCGCCCACGTACTCACCATTCTTTCCTTCTACGGAATGAACCTCACCAGAATCCAGTCTCTGCCCATTCCAGGCCGGGAGTGGCAGTATTTCTTCTATGTGGACATAAAATTCGATGATAAGGAAAGATATCGGCAGGCTCTTGCTGCAGTCCGTCCGCTGATGGAAGACCTGAGGATTCTTGGAGAATATGTGAGCGCAAAAGGCACGGCAGAATAGGATATTCCCAAAATTTGCGATATTTGCAATCCGGAGTATGGTCAGAGAAGAATATATATCAAACGCAACATTCCAATTTGAGGCAGGCGGAAGACTTGAAGTCGTGAAAATCGTGTACCACCGTTCCGAGGAACCTTGGAAGAGAGGTGACCGGCGCAAGGTTGTATGGATCTGCCACGCCCTCACTGCCAATTCCGACCCCTGCGATTGGTGGCCGGAGATGGTGGGGCAAGGCAGGCTCCTGGACACCGACAAATACTTTGTGATATGCGTGAATATGCTGGCCTCCCCTTACGGCTCATCCGGTCCTTCCAGTGTGAATCCGGACACCGGAAGGCCATATTTCTTTGATTTCCCTTCAGTTACAGTCAGAGACATAGTCCAGGCAAACGAGCTTGTGCGCAGGCACCTCGGAATAGACAAAATTGACCTCATCATCGGTTCATCCATAGGCGGGTTCCAGGCAATAGAATGGAGCATAATGTATCCGGAAGCCATAGCCAACGCAGTTTTTATGGCCACATCTGCAAGAGTGACACCCTGGCTTACAGCGTTCAACGAATCAATGAGAATGGCTCTTGAGGCCGACCCCAGCTTCCACGAATGCGCCAGTCTCAAAGGCGGAGAATCCGGTCTCAAATGCGCCAGGAGCATAGCCCTTATTTCCTATCGCAGCTATGAAGGCTACAACAGCACCCAAGCCGAACAGGACACCGACTGCCTGTTTGCAGAACGTGCCGCATCATATCAGAGATATCAGGGCAAGAAACTGGCAGACCGTTTCGACGCATATTCCTATTATTATCTCTGCAATGCCGTGGACAGCAACAATGCCGGCAGAGGACGGGGCGGAGTGGTCAAAGCTCTGGGCAGCATACGTGCAAACGTGACCGTCGTCGGCATAGACAGTGACAGACTCTTCCCTGTGGAGGAACAGCAATTCCTTGCTTCCACGATACCGGGGGCCGGTTATTTTCAGATAAGCTCGAAATTCGGACACGACGGTTTCCTGCTGGAATATGCACAATTGACAGAAATCCTAACACCAATTTTGGCCAGATTATAATATGCAGGTACTCAAATTTGGAGGCACATCAGTTGCCAATGCACAGAACATTTCAAAGGTAGTGGACATCGTCAGCAAAGCTGCAGAAAACGACAGAACAATACTCGTATGTTCAGCCATAAGCAAATGCACGGACAAACTCATCAAAATAGGGCATCTCGCATCATCGGGGGACTCGGACTATGTCGGGCTCATCGACGAACTTCAGGAAAGGCATCACAAGATTATTCTGGAGCTTCTCCCCATTGAGAAACAGGCGGAACTCACCGAAGTCTGCGACCTCCATTTCGACTCGCTCCGAAGCATATGCCAGGGAGTATTCCTGCTGAGGGAACTATCCCCCGCCAGTCTGGATGCCATCGCAAGTTTCGGAGAACTCTGGTCCACCAAGATCATAACTGCCAAACTCGCTTCCATAGGCTTGGCAACCAAATGGATAGACTCCCGCGACATAATCAAGACCACCGAACAGAACGGACGTAATGTTGTGGACACCCGTCTCACTTTCGGGCGCATCAGAAGGGTGCTGGAAAACAACCCGATTACCCAGGTATTCATTGCTCCAGGCTATATCGCATCCGATGTACAGGGGCGCATAACCACTTTGGGTAGAGGCGGTTCCGACTATTCTGCATCCCTTTTTGCGGCAGCTTGTGAAGCAAGGGCACTGGAAATCTGGACAGATGTGCCCGGAATGATGACAGCCAATCCCAAGACAGTTCCTTCCGCAAGAACCATCAGGAACATCTCCTACAAGGCCGCCCTTGAACTGTCCCATTTTGGAGCAAAAGTGATTTATCCACCTACAATCAGGCCTGCAGTTGCAGTTGGCATACCTATTTATGTCAAGGACACATTCCATCCGGAAGATTCCGGTACTCTCATCGAGAAGAATCCTCCCCGCAGCAAAGACCAACTCATCGGCATTTCCAATTCCGACGACATTGCCCTGCTCTCTCTTGAAGGCAGCGGAATGGTGGGCATCCCCGGATTCTCCAGCCGGCTCTTCGAAACTCTCAGCCGCAATGGCATAAATATCATACTCATAACCCAGGCTTCGTCTGTACACACTATGTGCATAGCCGTGTCTGAAAAGGACGCAGAAAAGGCCAAGGAAGCAGCCGACAGATGTTTTGCTTATGAAATCAGCACCGGGGAACTGAATCCGCTGAAAGTGGAAAAGGGATTCTCCATCGTATGCCTTGTGGGAGACGACGTGCTCAACCAGAGCGGAGCCACGGGCAGGATGCTGGCAACCCTCGGGAAACACAGCATCAGAGTCCGGGCAACTGCTCAGGGTTCATCGGAAAGAAATGTTTCCGTAATTGTGCGCTCACAGGATGCCTCCGATGCCATATATCACATCCACAATGAGTTCTTCGACAAATCCCCTGTCAAAGACATACACCTTTTCATCGCCGGTTTCGGAGTCGTGGGCCGTGCGCTTGTGGAACTCATACACAAGAATTCCGATAAGATTGTAGCACGGACAGGCAAGAAAATCCACGTTTGCGGATTGTCCAACAGCCGAAAATTCGTGGTGAATATGGCGGGGCTTGACCTCAGTGACCCTATGGCGCTGCTCGATGAGGGAGCCAGTTCCGCGGATGAGGCCTATTTCCGCCGTCTGGCCGAGATTTCTCTTGAAAATTCGGTATTTGTGGACTGCACCGGTTCATCCGACATAGCATATAAATATCTGAACCTCTTCAAGAGGGGCTATTCCGTGGTGGCGTGCAACAAAATCACTTTCTCGGCGCCATACAGCCAGTATGCACATCTGAAGGAAACAGCTCTTGCCAATGGTGTGTCGCTCAAGTATGAGACTACTGTGGGAGCTGCCCTGCCAATTCTGGAGTCCATTTCACGCAGTGTGAACAGCGGTGATGAAATTCTCAAGGTGGAGGCAGTGCTCAGCGGAACCCTCAACTATATTTTCAGCAATTACGCCGGCGGAGAGGGAGGCACATTCGCCGAAGTGGTGAAACGCGCCCAGGATGCAGGGTACACTGAGCCGGACCCTCGTCTGGACCTCAGCGGCAGGGATGTGCTCCGCAAACTCCTCATCCTCTCCCGTGAAGCAGGAGTACCGCTGGAGGAAAAGGATGTCCGGATTAATCCTGTGCTGGGACCTGAATTCTTCACCGGAAAGGTGGATGAATTCTATGCAAAGCTTGCTGAGAACGAGGAGAACTTCGCGGCTTCCTACAGGGCAGCTGCTGAAAAGGGCCTGAGGCAGAGGTTTGTGGCAAGTCTCATCAAGACTGAAGAGGGATACAAGGCCGAAATGGGCATACAGAATGTCGGGCCGGAGCATCCGCTTTTCAATCTTTGCGGAACGGACAATGCAGCCATCATCAAGACGGATTTCTACCCTTCACCTCTGGTCATCCAGGGAGCAGGAGCCGGGGCACGTCAAACTGCTTCGGGGGTACTCAACGACATAATCCTGTAGCCACCCACTTCAGTCAAACAGCACCCGAGGATTCATTCGTCGGGGGCTTTTCCATTCTATGCCGAATTGGGCGAGGGCAGCTGTGCGCTCAGGCCAGAAGGCGTGGCAAAAACCCATTCCGCGAGGCATATCAGCAAGATTGGAATAGGCAATCCTGTCCGCCTCGTCGATTACTTCCTCCCAGCGGGCAGTCCATTCAACAGGGTCGCTTTTCAGATGTCCGGACTCGCGTATCTGGTCCA
>JALFCH010000132.1 GCA_022771245.1 Rikenellaceae bacterium
CTATCGTATTGCATATCGTGGGGAGACTTCCGTCAACTGGTGCCCGAAGTTGGGAACCGTGCTCGCCAACGACGAGGTGAAGGAGGGCTATTCCGTCAGGGGTGGACATCCGGTGGAGCAGAAGAAGATGACCCAATGGCAGCTCAGGGTTTCCGCCTATGCAGGGAGGCTGCTGGACGACCTCGATGCCCTTGACTGGACAGATTCCCTGAAAGATATGCAGCGCAACTGGATCGGGCGCAGCCAGGGTTGCGAGATGGTGTTCAAGACCTTCAATGGCACTCAGGAATATGATGTGACGATATTCACGACCCGTGCAGATACTGTTTTCGGGGTGACTTTCCTCGTGCTGGCTCCGGAAAGCGACTGGGTGGAGAAACTGACCTCTGCTGACCGTAAGGCCGAAGTGGAGGAATATCTCGCCCAGGTGCGCAAGAAGACTGAACGGGAGAGGATTTCCCAGACCAGGAATGTGACAGGAGTATTCTCCGGCTCATATGCCATCAACCCTCTCACCGGGGACAAGGTGCCTGTCTGGATTTCGGAATATGTGCTCGCGGGTTACGGTACCGGCGCAATTATGGCTGTTCCGGCACACGACAGCCGCGACTATGCCTTTGCCAAGACTTTCGCCCTGCCTATAATACCCCTTATCGAGGGTTGCGACGTGAGCAGTGAAAGTTTCGATGCCAAGGAGGGCATAATGTGCAATTCCGGTTTCCTGAACGGACTCACTGTGAAGGAGGCCATCCCGGCTGCCATTGACTATGTGGAGCAGCACGGACTGGGACGGCGGAAAATCAATTACCGTCTGCGCGATGCCATCTTCTCCCGTCAGAGATATTGGGGAGAGCCTTTCCCTATTTGCTACAAGGATGGCCGGGTTATTCCGATTCCTTTCGACAAACTGCCTCTGGAACTGCCTGAAATCAGCACTTTCCTGCCTACAGAGAGCGGTGAGCCGCCTCTTGCAAGGGCAGAGGGCTGGGAATATGAGGGCTGCCCGATTGAGACCTGCACTATGCCGGGATTTGCAGGCAGCAGCGCCTACTATCTCCGCTATATGGACCCTCATAATCAGGATGCCCTGGTGAGCCGGGAAGCGGATGAATACTGGCGCAATGTGGACCTCTATATCGGCGGTACGGAACACGCCACCGGCCACCTCATCTATTCCCGTTTCTGGAACAAGTTCCTCTACGACCTGGGCTATGTCTGCGAGAAAGAGCCTTTCCGCAAGCTTATAAACCAGGGTATGATTCAGGGCCGTTCAAATTTCGTATATCGCATCATCGGCACCAACACCTTCGTTTCCTGCGGGCTCAAAGACCAGTACCAGACCACCGAAATCCACGTGGACATAAGTCTGGTGCACAACGACCGCCTCGACACGGAGGCTTTCAAAAAATGGATGCCGGAATATGCTGACGCGGAGTTCATCCTCGAAGATGGGGAGTATGTCTGCGGATATGCGGTGGAGAAGATGAGCAAGTCTATGTTCAACGTGGTGAATCCGGACAATGTCTGCGACACCTACGGAGCCGACACTCTCCGCCTTTACGAAATGTTCCTGGGCCCTTTGGAGCAGAGCAAGCCGTGGGACACCAAGGGTATCGACGGTGTGCACCGCTTCCTCAAGAAGGTCTGGAGGCTGTTCTTCGACCGTGACGGTCTGATACTCAATGATGAAAAGGCCAGCCCTGCGGAACTCAAGTCCCTGCACAAACTCATAGGCAAGGTGACAGCCGACATAGAGGCCTTCTCCTACAACACCGCCGTCGCAGCATTTATGATAGCCCTGAACGAGCTCACCGAACTCAAATGTTCGAAGAGGGAGATTCTTGAGCCTTTCATCATCCTGCTCAGCCCTTTTGCTCCTCATATCGCGGAGGAACTCTGGAGCGCGGCCGGTCACGAAGACACCATAAGTTTCGCCAAGTGGCCGGAGTACAATGAGGCCCTGACTCACGAAGACAACTGTACCTACGCGGTTTCCTTCAACGGCAAGACCCGTTTCACCCTCGACCTTTCCAAATCCCTGGGCAGGGAGGAGGTTGAAGCCATCGTTCGGGAGCATTCCCTGACTGCGAAATATGTGGGCGACGGCAAAATAGTCAAGATGATTGTCGTTCCCGGAAAGATTGTGAACGTTGTTGTAAAATAAGCAATCCTCAAAAAGCAACTTTTTTATTTTCATATTACTATTGTTATGAAAGCGTTGCAGAAAAACAAAGTGCTTCCGGTTCTTTGGGATTATGTGGTGCTGACTTTCGGGTCTTTTGCCTACTGTCTGGCCTGGACTTCGCTGCTGCTGCCGAACAAGATTGCCAGCGGCGGACTGACCGGTCTTTGCGCCATCATCCAATATGCCACGACCGGGGCAATCCCTATGTCCTATTCCTTCTTCGTGCTCAACACCCTGCTGGTAATAGGCGGAACTTTGATTATGGGCAAGGGTTTCGGTTTCAGGACCATCTACGTCTATGTGATGTCCTCAATTTTCCTGCTGATACTGCCGCATTTCGACCCCTGGCTTGCCCTGCATTTGGATGAAAAGATGTTCGCGGCCCTGCTTGGAGGAGCTATGGAGGCCTTCGGCATAGGCTTCGTGCTGAACAGGGGAGGAAGTACGGGAGGAACCGACATCATTGCAGTTTGCGTGAACAAATACTGGCCGGTGTCTTTGGGCAAGGTCTATCTTTTCTCTGACCTGTTCATCATATTCACGGTGGTCTTCCTGCCCGATATGACCTTTGTGGACGTGCTCTACGGTTACGTGGCAATGGTTTCATTCTCCATAGCCATAGATTTCTTCACTATGGGCCCGAAATCCACGGTGCAGATACTCATCTTCTCGCGCAATTACGAGGAGATTGCCAACCGGCTCATCGCAATGGACAGGGGAGTGACTGCCCTGAATTCCGTGGGCTGGTACAGCGGCGAGGAGAGCAAGGTGCTGCTGGTCATCGTGCGCAAGGCATTTATGCAGGATGTGGTGAATCTCGTAAAGGAATTGGACCACAAGGCTTTCGTCTCCGTTTCCAATGCGTCGAGCGTGTATGGTGAAGGATTCGAGGAAATCAAGTCAGGTCTGAAAACGATAAAGAAGAAGGACTGAAATGACAATGAATTTCAAAAACAAGTTCTGGACCGGGGTGAAGGAATATGCGATAATGTCGCTGGGCCTGCTGCTCTATGCCCTCGGTTGGACAATCTTCCTCTTGCCCAACAACCTTCCCGGCGGCGGAGTCTCTGGTATTTCCGCCATTATCCAATATGCCACTCAGGGTGCCATACCTATGGGCTGGAGTTATTTCGTAATCAACCTTGTGCTGGTGGTCATAGGTATTGCAGTGCTGGGAAGCAACTTCGGATCGAAGACCATATATGCCATCATCTACACCTCCTTGCTGCTCAATTTGCTTCCAAGCCTGATTCCTGCAACTTTCATCAGGGCCTTCTCCACCGCAAACGGCCCCTTGCTCTGTACTGTGCTGGGTGGTGTGCTCTCGGGAGTAGGAATCGGGGCAAGTATGTCTCAGGGAGGCTCCAGCGGCGGAACGGACATAGTGGCGCTTTGCATCAACAAATACAAGAACATCAGTCCCGGCAAACTCATACTTATGATGGATGTGGTCATCATCTCATCTTCACTTTTATGCCCATCATTCAGGAGCGACGGTACACAGGTGGATATGATCACCAAGATTGCCAATGCCGCCTACGGTCTGATACTCATCACTGTCAACAGCTACACCATAGACCTCTATCTTTCCGGTTCAAAGCAATCAGTGCAGGTGTTCATCTTTTCCAGGAAATATGAGCAGATTGCCGATGCCCTGGCCTATGATATGAAGAGGGGAGTGACTCTTTTCCATTCTATGGGATGGTACAGCAAGAAGGAGAGCAGTGTGCTGATGGTCGTGGCCCGCAAGACTGACCTGAGTCTGCTGCTGAGGTATATCAAGAGCATAGACCCGGATGCCTTCCTGTCGGTTTCCACAGTTATGGGCGTGTTCGGGCAGGGTTTTGAAGAGTACAAGGGCAAAAAAATCACCTCCAAATGAGAGGTGATTTTTTTTGCCCTTGTACTGGGACATCCTACTCAGTAAGTTTCTTGTACTTGAAGCGCTTGGGCTCGTCGGTGCCGAGGCGGCGCTTGCGGTTTTCCTCGTATTCGGAGTAACTGCCCTCGAAGAAATAGACGCTGGAATCTCCCTCGAATGCCAGTATATGCGTGGCTATACGGTCCAGGAACCAACGGTCGTGAGAGATGACCACTGCACATCCGGCGAAATTCTCAAGTCCTTCCTCCAGAGCCCGTATGGTGTTCACATCCACATCGTTGGTCGGCTCGTCCAGCAGAAGCACATTGCCTTCGTCCTTGAGTGTGAGAGCCAGGTGCAGCCTGTTCCTTTCACCTCCGGAAAGTATGCCGCAGAGTTTTTCCTGGTCTGCCCCTGCAAAGTTGAAGCGTGAGACATAGGCCCTTGCAGGCACCTCCCGCTTGCCCAGCTTCACGAAATCGGAATCCTGAGCAATGGTTTGATATACGGTCTTTTCCGGGTCTATGCTCTTGTGCTGCTGGTCCACATAGGCAATCTTCACGGTTTCCCCTATGCTGATGTCACCGCTGTCCGGGGTATCTATGCCCATAATGAGCCTGAAAAGCGTGGTCTTGCCCGCTCCGTTGGGCCCGATGACACCCACAATGCCCGCAGGCGGAAGTACGAAGGAAAGATGTTCGAAGAGCAGTTTGTCCCCATATGCTTTGGATACATCATTGAATTCGATAACCCTGTTGCCAAGCCTCGGGCCGTTAGGAATATAAATTTCCAGATTTGCTTCCTTCTCCCTCGCATCCTCAGCCGAGAGTTTCTCGTATGCTCCCAGACGGGCCTTGGACTTGGCGTGACGTGCTTTCGGAGCCATCCTGACCCATTCCAACTCCCTTTCCAGAGTCTTGCGCCTCTTGCTCTCCTGCTTTTCCTCCATTGCCAGCCTCTTGGTCTTCTGGTCCAGCCAGGACGAATAATTGCCCTTCCACGGAATGCCTTCCCCTCGGTCGAGTTCCAGTATCCATCCTGCCACATTGTCGAGAAAGTAACGGTCGTGAGTCACCGCTATGACTGTACCCTTGTACTGGCGCAGGTGTTCCTCCAGCCATTGTATGGACTCGGCATCTAGGTGGTTGGTGGGCTCGTCCAGAAGCAGGACGTCCGGCTGCTTGAGCAGGAGACGGCACAGAGCCACCCTGCGTCTTTCTCCACCCGAGAGATTAGCCACCTTTGCATCTGCCGGCGGACACTGAAGCGCGTCCATAGCCCTTTCGAGTTTTGCGTCTATTTCCCAGCCGCCCAAGTGCTCGATCTTCTCGGTGAGTTCTCCCTGTCTTTCTATAAGTGCCGCCATTTCGTCGTCCGACATAGGCTCGCAGAACTTGAGGTTCACCTGCTCATATTCCTGGAGGGCATCCACCACTTCCTGTACGCCTTCCTGCACCACTTCCAGCACGGTCTTGTCCGCATCCATCTGAGGTTCCTGCTCCAGATAGCCCACAGTATAGCCCGGAGCCCATACGACCTCTCCCTGATATTGTTTTTCCACCCCGGCGATGATTTTCATCAGTGTGGATTTTCCGGAACCGTTCAGGCCTATGATGCCGATTTTGGCTCCGTAGAAAAAGGACAGATAGATGTCCTTGAGTATTACCTTATTGTTGTGAGGCAAGATTTTTCCCACCCCGTTCATTGAGAAAATTATCTTCTCGTCTGCCATATACCTTATATTTAATGGTGAGTAATCCGGAGACTGCCCGGAATTGCCACAAAGATACGGCAGGAAAGTCAATTCTGCAAAACTGCTTTCTCCGTGGAGCCGACTTTGCGGAAATTGCGCCTCACCCAGTCGGAAGGTGTTTCCCCGGTGTATTTGCGGAAGGCCTGGTTGTAGGAGGATAGTGTCTTGAAGCCGCACATCACTGCCAGTTCTGCCACTTTCAGGTTCGGATTGTGCTTTATACATTCTATAGAGTAGCGTATCCTGTATGTGTTTATGAACTGGCAGAAGTTCATCCCGCTGTATTCGCTGATGGCACGGGAGACATAGTGCTTGTTCGTGAAAATGTCTTCCGCCATCTTGGAAAGGGAGAACTCATCGTCCAGATAGGGCATATCGTCGTCCAGATAGCGCTGTATCCGTTTGAATATCATTGCATAGACCTTATTCTTCTCTTCGTAGCTGAGTCTCCTTTCGCTTAGTTGTTTGCAACCGGAGTCGGTCAGTTCCCTCTCCAGATGGCCAAGTAGGGCAAAGGACTGTCCTCGGGTGAACCTGGTGAGGTTGAGGACGAAGGTCGTACAAGAGAATCCGGTGAGGCTTATGTCAAAGGCCGGCTGCAGGTCCTGCATTGCCGATGTGGTCAGGGATAAAATGAGAACCACGAAGGTCAGCACGAGGTACATCAGATCGGAAACTGTCTCAGTCACTCCCGGCACCCCGGTCCGCCAGTTTTTCAGAACAACCGTTGTCGGAAAGAGCAGAGTGTAGATTACCGCCGTTGTGCAGAATACTCCGCAGACTATGGCCTTGTCGCCGGATAGTGCGGCTGCAAGGTTTGCGGCCAGGGACAGGATGTTCAATGCAATCTGGGCAATGAAGCAGTTGGGCGGCAGGTGTCTGTGCAGCATCATAAGTGAAAGCGATGCCAGGGCAATATCGCAGGCTGACTTGCCGGGCATACCTGCCATTTCATCCGTGATTGCAGCTATGAATGACAGTGATATGCTGATTGCCGGCAATGTCGGGATGCGTATGTTTGCTTTTTCCGAAAGCAGTTTCGGACTGAATGTGCCCATTACGGCCATCACTTGGGCAGAAATGATGATGAGCAGGGAGGCAGGCCCGCACATCGCCGGGAATGACAGATTTATCATACAACAAATATTTTTTCTTACCCCAAAAGTCAGTTGCAAATATATGCATTGCAAAAGCTGTTGTAAAGAAAGTATTTGTTGCTGAGAGCAAGTATTTGTTTCTTTTATATTTGAAAAAATTTGCTATACGGGACTCCCTGTCAGGCCGGATTGAAGGAAGCCGGGCATCAGTTGGTCATCAGGAAGGACTTCATAAAGTCGTTGAGGTCCCCGTCGAGCACAGCCTGGGTGTCGGAAGTCTCGTAGCCGGTGCGCAGGTCCTTGACCATCTTGTAAGGATGGAGCACATAACTCCTGATTTGCGAGCCCCATTCAATCTTCTTCTTCTGTCCCTCCAGCTCTGCCTGTTTTTCCTGGCGTTTCTTCAGTTCCAGGTCGTAGAGACGGGACTTGAGGATGCGCAGGGCGTTGTTGCGGTTGTCCAGCTGGGAACGGGTCTCGGTGTTCTCGACCACAATTCCGGTGGGTATGTGCCTGACTCTCACTCCGGTCTCAACCTTGTTCACGTTCTGTCCGCCTGCACCGCTGGAACGGTAGGTGTCCCACTCCAGGTCTGCCGGGTTGATCTCGATTTCAATGGTGTCGTCCACGAGGGGATAGACAAAGACTGAGGAGAAGGTGGTCTGCCTCTTGCCCTGGGCATTGAAAGGGGAGATTCTCACGAGCCTGTGCACTCCGCTCTCGGCCTTGAGGTAACCGAAGGCGTAGTCTCCCTCCACCTGAATGGTAGTGGACTTGATGCCTGCCTCCTCGCCTTCCACCAGGTCGGTTACGGTGGTCTTGTAGCCGTTGCGTTCAGCCCAGCGCAGGTACATTCTCATAAGCATAGCACTCCAGTCGTTGGCTTCGGTTCCTCCGGCTCCCGAATTTATGGTCAGCACTGCTCCGAGAGAGTCACCTTCCTCTCCCAGCATATTCCTCAGCTCCAGTTCTTCAATTGCCTTGGCCGCTTCTGTATAGGCCTGGGCGAGTTCTTTCTCTTCTTCGCTCTCGGCACAGTCGTCCTCCCTTCCGTCAGCAGCTTCTCTGGCAAATTCATACAGCACATCCAAATCGTCTATGGACGAAGATGCCTTGTCGCAGCCGTCCACCCAGAACTTCAGCCCGGCCGTTTCCTTGAGAAAGCTTTCGGCGGCCTTGGGGTCGTTCCAGAAATCAGGTTCCGCAGCTTTCTGCTGGCGCTCTGCGACCTGCGTCCGTTTGTCTTCAACTTTTACGCATTCACTCAGGACCTTGACTCTGTCCCGCAGTTCTTTAATCTGTTCTACTGAAATCATAAGTGGGTTGCATAATTCTCCCGATGCTTGCCTTGGAGGTGCATCGCTTCGTAAATTTCCTGTATTCTCTTTGTGTCGGCCACCGGGTCATCTGTGAGCTCAAACTTCTGTCCTCTGCCGATGCGCTTCGTGCCCCAGTCGAAATAGCCCAAATAGACCGGACATCCCACGGCCGTTGCAATTTTGTGATATCCTGTTTTCCATCTTCCGACTTTTTTGCGGGTGCCCTCAGGAGCCAAAGCCAGGTGCATCTTTTGTGCCTTGTTCATTTCGTGTACCACACTCAGCACCACCTTGGCACCATTGCTCCTGTCCACCGGCACTCCTCCGAGTTTGCGGAGTATCCATCCCAAAGGTCCCCAAAAGAATTCTTTCTTTATCATACAATAGGCCTTCCCTCCCACTGAGGTGTAGTAGAGCAGGGAAATGGGGAAGTCCCACACACTGGTATGAGGCACTCCGAGTATTACGCACTTCTCTTCGGGGACAGGCGGATCCACCGCAGTCCAGCCCAGAGCCTTTAGTGCAAAAGCACAGAATTTCTGTGAAAATGACATAGTGTTATGTATTAGATGTTTACGTCTTCCAATTCCACCTCGCTGCGCAAATTCCCCCTTATGAAGGTCTGCCGTTCGATGGTGTTGTCTCCCATATAGAATTCCATTATTTCGGCAATGGACTCCTCGTCGCTCAAAGTCACCGGATCCAGTCTCATCGCTTCCCCGATGAAGGATTTGAACTCGTCGGAAGAAATCTCACCCAATCCTTTGAAGCGGGTGGTCTCGGAATTCTTGAGTTTCCTGATGGCGGCAAGTTTCTCGGTGCTGTCAAAACAATAGAGGGTTTCTTTCTTGTTGCGTACCCTGAACAAAGGGGTCTGGAGTATATACACGTGTCCGTTGCGTATGAGTTCGGGGTAGTATTTCATAAAGAAGGTCAGCACCAGCATCCTGATGTGCATTCCGTCATCATCGGCATCGGTTGCGACTATGATGCGGTTGTAGCGCAGGTTGGCAATGTCGTCCTCCACTCCAAGGGCATTCAGAAGCAGGTTCAACTCCTCATTCTCAGCCACCTTCTTGCGGCTTTCCTTGTAGCAGTTGATAGGCTTTCCCCTAAGACTGAAAACTGCTTGGGTCTGTGCGTTGCGCGCCTTGGTGATGGTTCCGGATGCGGAATCTCCCTCGGTGATGAAAATGCTGGTGAGTTCAATCTCGTCCCGGTTCTTTTCGGTCACCTTGTCCGTAAGGTGCAGCTTGCAGTCGCGTAACTTCTTGTTGTAGATATTGTTGCGCTTGTTCTTCTCGCGGGTCTTCTTCTGTATGCCGGAAATCTCCTTGCGCTCAGTTTCGGATGCAATGATCTTCGCCTGAAGCACCGGCACAATCTCCTTGTGGATGTGCAGGTAGTTGTCCAGGTTGGTCTTTATGAAGTCGTTCACGAAGGCCCTGATGGTCGGACCCCTGTCTATTTTCGTGGCTCCGTTCTCGTCCTTGACCGGATTGCCTTCCTCATCCAGAACTTCTGTCTCGTAGGTGTAGGTGGAACCGAGTTTGGTCTTGGTCTGGCCTTCGAAATTAGGCTCCTGGATTCTTATGCTTATTGCTCCGATTACTCCCTGCCTTATGTCCTCGGGCGCATAGTCTTTCTTGAAGAATTCCTTGAGCGTTTTGGCTATGGCTTCCCTGAATGCCGCAAGGTGGGTGCCTCCGTCGCGGGTGTTCTGGCCGTTCACGAATGAGGCTATGTTCTCGCCGTAGTCGTTGCCGTGGGTGAGGACTATCTCTATGTCTTCACCGCTCAGGTGCACAGGCGGATAAAGCGGTTCTTCGGAAAGATTGTCGGTCACAATGTCCAGCAGACCGTTTTTGGAAATGTAGGCAGTCCCGTTGAGGTTGATTGTCAGACCCTTGTTAAGATAACAGTAGTTCTTGACCATCTTCTCGACGTATTCCATATTGAAACGGAACTTGCCGAACATATCCGGGTCCGGGGTGAAACGCACGAGGGTCCCGTTCTTTTCTTTTGTGGCAACATTCTCAGCATCAGTGACTTCCGCTTTGAGCCTTCCTCTCTCGAAACTTGCGCTCGCCATCTTCCCGTCTCTGTAGGACTCTATGTGAAAGCGCTCTGAGAGGGCATTTACGGCCTTGGTACCCACACCGTTCAATCCCACCGATTTCTGGAAGACCTTGGTGTCGTACTTTGCTCCCGTGTTCAGCTTGCTAACCGCGAGAGTCAGTTTCCCCAGCGGAATGCCTCGTCCGAAGTCCCTCACACAGACCGCTCCGTCCTCGCCGACCTTCACTATGACATTCTTGCCATAGCCCATCGCGAATTCGTCTATGCAGTTGTCAATTACCTCCTTGAGCAGCACATAGATGCCGTCTCCGGCGTTGCTTCCGTCCCCGAGGCGGCCTATGTACATTCCCGGCCTTTTGCGGATATGCACCACGTCCTCAAGGGTCTTGATGCTGTCTTCGTTGTAGTTTGTAACTGTTTCTGTTGCCATATTCCTTTCCTGATTTTACTGAGCCTGAGGATAGTTCTTCGGGTCGAGAGGATCCCATCCGCCTCCCGTGCCCTTGTCGTTTACGGAGAAGAAGAGTTTCATCCCCGGTTTCCAGGTGAATTTGTGGATGACGAAACTCTTGTCGGAACGCACCCCGTCAAAGGCTGCGATTGCAGTGTAGTATGTGTGTTCTTCCTCAAACTCGGTACTTGTGGTGCCGTCCCCGAAACCGTCATTCTTGTGGGCGTAGATGCCGTAGAAAACGTTGGCTGATTGCTGGGTCACCTGCTCGTTGAACATATTGTCGAAGTATTCTCCCGGTACACGGCTTCCGGCCGCTCTGATTGTGAGGCTGTCCACCGTCGCTCCCACCCAAGGTACATTCGCCATAAGTTTCTTGCCGTCAATGCTTTTCGGATAGACATAGTCCCATTTCCCCTCGATGCGGTATTCGAATGCCATTTCTATGTCGCTTTCGGCCTTGGTCTTCACAGTCGTTATGTTCAAATCACCTATGGGCCGATTGCTCTCCGGGTCCACAGCGAAGCTGTAGAGCCAGTATTCCGTGTCGGGCCGGAGATATTTGAAATAGTGGTCCTGCTCGCCGTACTTGAGGCTGTGGTTGGCGAAGGAGGCTATGTACGGGGCACCTTTGTAGAGGAGTTCATACCTCCAGTTGATATATTCCTTGTAGGCATAGTCAAGCGCGAGGTTCATAAACTGGCTGCTGTTCTTCACGGGGTCGAAATCGGTTCTGACCGTGTCCATAGCTATGTAATAGTAGGCATCCTTGTTGGTCTTGAATGCAACCTCGCAGAAACCGCACTGTGTCTGAATCACTTCCATCTGAATTTTTACCCGCTTGACGGAAAAATTGGCTTCAGGATTACAGGCGACCGCTGCAATCAGGCTCAGGGCCGATAATATGTGTTTCGCTTTCATATATCAGTTGTCGCTGTTTTCTTTCTGTGCATTCTCAAGATAGGACTTCACGGACGAAACGAACCTCAGGGCCGTGGCTATGTGGGTGCCGTAGTGGCCGAAGTTGTAGGTGATGTTGCCGTTTTCCCATTTGCTCCTGGCCTTTGCCGCATTGATGAACGGCACAGTGTCGTCGTCTATGGAATGAATCATATAGACAGGGGCTTTCGGAGTCCAGTTGTAGGACAGCAGGGAATTTTCGCTCATAGCCTGATAGAGCCTTGCCACCGGTTCGCTGGTCGGGTCCATACCCATATCGGTGAGCAGGTCGGAAGTGGTTGTGGTGCCTATGAGGGAGTTCATCTGTGCGGTGGAGTATTTCTTGGAATTTATCCATTCGTCCATTTTCTCATAGAGCCACGGTTCCAGTATTTCCTCGGGGTCGATGTCCAGATTGTTGCCCTTTATCATACCCTGGATGACCATAGGCACGGCGCAGCAGATGCTGGCGTGGTTGGTGGTGATGAAGTTGTTGTAGGTCTCCCGCACATCGTACGGACCTCCTCCGGCAAAGACGCAGCGGACTTTGGTCTTGAATTCCGGAATCATATCGCTTTGGTCGAAGCCGTTGGTCTCGAGGAACCAGTCAAAACCCATTGCTGTGGCACCTCCCTGGGAATAGCCCATAATGTAGATGTCGTCGAATTCCGGTGCGTATTCCGTGTTTGCAAGCATCTTTCTGACAGCGAGATACATCATCCATACGTCGAATGCGGTCTGTTCGAGCATAAGGTATGGATGTATCCTGTCCGCCGTCACTCCGTAGCCGCAGTAATCGGGGCAAATCAGCGCGTACCCGAGGCTGCAGAGCACTCCCTCTATCGGAAAGCAGTTTGAAGGGGCCTCGGCATTGGAGCCTATGGTCCAATGGCAGGAAACTATATACCTCTTCGGCTTGCGGTTTTTGGGCAGGAGCACTTTCCCGGAGAGTTTTATTTCCTCATAGCCGTCGGTGCTGTCGAAGGATGAATAAACCCCGGCTATTTCCAGCACCTTGCTCTGGTTGCCGTATTCCAGCAAGTCTGCGAGAAGGACATTGGCCGTAACTGATGTGGCTTTCGTAACTCCTTCTTCTGTGGGTATATAACAATCGTCAGGGAGGCCTTTTGAGAGGTCGGTATCCCCTATGGAAGTGATTTGGAACAGGCTCTGGTCGGCTGCGCTGAGGTCGAAATCGGCAGTCAGCACCTTCTCCCTCGTGCAGGAAACAAGGGCGGCCAGACTAATACTCAACAATATGTATTTTCTCATAACTGTCAGAATTTATACGAAACTCCAAGGTCGATCATTTTCGAGAAAGCCATAAAAATGGTGTTCTTGTCTTTGAGTGAAGTGAGACCGCCGAGTTCCAGACTCACGCCCCAGTTTCCGACAGTGTATTCCAGAGAAACGAGCCTCAGGTCCACTGCAACTCCCGGCACGATTTTCCTGCCCCGGGGGTCTTTTTCCGTGCCTCCGTTGATGTTCACTCCCACTCCGAGTCCGGTGTACATTCCTATGCTCATATTTTCTGCAACCGGGACGGAGAACCAGTCGAAGCGCACTGTGGGCATTATGGTGAGGTTGGCGAAGATACGGTCCCTGGTGCGGGAAACTTCAACTCCGGCACCGTTGCGTGTCACATCGTCCCACAGGCAGGCGCTGCCGTCGATGAGGGCTCCCAAACTGAACCATGAGCTGACTCTCCATTGGTATTCGGCAGCCCAGTGCATGGTGTAGCGGTAATGCTCCTTGTAGGTCTCCCTGTAGGATTCGGGCATAGTGTTGACGATTTTCTGCGGATTCTGCCAGATGAGGCTTTCAAATAACTGGTCCCCCACTGACAGCCTGAGGCTGTGTCCTGTGCGGAGCGTGTCCGGTTCCCTCGCCGATGCTGTCAGGCTCAGGAAAAGGGTCGCTGCCATCAGAATGCTTAAGCGGAATTTGCGGGGTGGTGTTGCCATAAAAATCTAATTTCGTGTTGTCGCACAATCCTGCAAATGTACGAAAACTTATGGCATTTCCCAAGCGGAAACTATGCGGGATCTACATCTGCGGCTATGTTTCCGGCATATTTCTCCTCTTTGCAGAAACTGTCCAGCACATTTTTCAGTTTTTCCTTGTTGGAGTGCAGGAAGGAATCTCTCGGCAGAGTCACCCTGATTGTGCGCAGATACTCGTCGTTGACCTTGTCAACCACCGGGGCGAATGCGGCGCTCACCTGCACTCCCTTGCCCGGAAAAATGCCTTCGCTGCGGAGCATAAGCGAAAGTTTGGAGGACAGGCGGGTGATGCGTACGAGGTTGCGGTCTTTGAAAAGCAGGTTGATGATTCGGGTGTAGGGCGGGTAGTCGAAATCCTTTCTCTCCTGCATAAGTGTGCTTTTCTGGAGCTGGGGTTCTCCGCTGACGAGCATTTTGTATACGGGGTGGTCGGGCTGAGCTGTCTGAATTGCAAATATGCCCTTCTGGCCCCTGCGGGCGCATCTTCCCCGGAACTGTTCGAGCAGTTGTACCGCCTTTTCGTCCGCCCTGAAATCCTGCTGTCCCAAAAGGGAATCCGCCCCAAGCACTGCCACCAGTCTGAGATTTTCGAAATCGAAGCCCTTGGTGAGCATCTGGGTGCCCACGAGTATGTCCGTTTCGCCTGCCGAGAATTTTCTCAGCACTTCCTTGAGCCTCGCCGGACCCGCGCTCACTTCGGAATCCAACCTGTCCACCCTCAGTTCCGGGAAAATGGAAGCGATTTCCTCCTCAATCTTTTCAGTGCCAGCCCCTAAGGTGGTGAGCAGTCCGTTGCAGGTCCCGCCTTCCGGTCCGGGGTGGGGAATGTGGTCCGACCAGTGAGCGGAGTAGCCGCAGTGGTTGCAGACCAGTCTGCCTCCCGATTTGCTGTAGGTGAGGCTTACATTGCAGCGTGGACATTTGAGTATGTGGCCGCAGAGACTGCACTGTATGGCAGTTGCATAGGCTTTCCTGCCCCTCAGCACCATCACCTGACCGCCTTCGGATACCGTCTTTTTAATCAGGGCTATGAGTTCGCGGGAGATGGAGCCGACCATTCCGTTGCGCTTCCTCTCTCTCACCGTGTCGATGATGACTGTAGTGGTGTCTGAAGGCCCGTGGTACCTCCTGTCCAGGCAGACCTGTGTGAATCTGCCCGTGGAACAGTTGTAAATGCTTTCGAAGGAGGGTGTTGCAGAACCTGTGAGTATGTTGCAGGAGTGGATGGACGCGAGAAGGGCTGCGGTGTCGCGTCCGTTGTAACGGGGAGCGGGGGAGTCCTGCTTATAGGAACGGTCGTGCTCTTCATCCACAATCACGAGTCCGAGTTTCCGGAAGGGGAGAAAGACCGCCGACCTTGTGCCGAGAACTATCCAGCCGTCAGACTGCCGCAGTTTGTCGCATACTTTTTCTTTGGCAGCTGTCGTGATTCCGGAGTGGAAACACAGAAGTTTGTCTCCGAAATAGCGTTTGAGGCGTTCCTCCAGTTGGCGGCTCAGGGCGATTTCCGGCACCAGGTAGAGCACGCTGCTGTGGGATCCCGGCTCTGCAACACCTCCGATAGCCCCGTTTCCGATGGCCCTGCTTTCTATGGCCCCGCTTTCTGTGGCCCCGCTTTCTATGGCCCCGCCTCCGATGGCCCCGTATCCTAAGGCTTCCAAGGCCAGTTTAATGTATATTTCAGTTTTCCCGGCCCCTGTGACCCCGTTCAGCAGCACCGGTTTGCCGGCATTGAAGGCTTCGCGGATTTCATTATATGCCCTCTCCTGATCTTCGGACAATTCCGGTGCCTTGCTTATGGTTCCACCCGGTCCTTCTTCCTTTTTCCGCCTTTTCGATATCACGGCTTTCTCTTCCTTTTGAGTGCGCATACCCGGGTAGGCAGCCTTGTACACTTCGCCAACCGTACACATATAATACGAAGCGACCGCCCTCCATAGAAGAATTTCCTTTCCGCTGACTTTTGGGAGTGGGGATACGGATTCTATTCCATTGATTTTCATTGTCTTGGTCCCGGACGGCAAGTTTTCTTCAGAGGGGAAACCGCTGACTGTCCCGATGTAGCGCCTGCCCGCAAAAAGCAGCTCCACACGGCTGCCCACCCCAAGCTGGGATGCAGTTTCCGCATCCACACTATAATATGGCTCCCATTCCAACTTGAGGGGCAGGATTACTGATATGAGGCAATTTCCAGACATTTTTTCCGTTCACTTGATTGCTTTGGAAACAAGGCTCCGCAAAGGTAGGATTTAATTGGAAAAATACCTACCTTTGCAAGAATATCTCGTCTTTGACACATCGAAAACAAAAAATAAGGCCTCATATCGCTGTAATGGCGATTTGGGGCCTTTCTAAATTTAAACTTTGTAGCTACACAAAGCCCTTTGAAAATTTTTTTAATATTTTTTCGATTCTGTAATTATTGCTTTCATTCTCTGTTTTGATACTATCTGAGTGTCAGTTCTGAAGCCAGCGGAGCCGTGCAAATTGTTAGTAAGGTCTGTTCTGGTGTAAGTTGGGATATATCCTTCCCCGCTGATGGCAAGGAAATTCATATTCTGAAGAGTACCGATAATCTCAGCAGGAGAGAATCGAAGTCCCCCTCTGTTCACCTTCTTTTCAAGCAACTTGTACATCAACAGGGCAAGGAAACAAGTCAGGAAGTGCGCTTTGATGCGGTCATCCCTTTGCAAGAAGACAGGCCTGGCTTTGAAGTCCGTCTTGGTGATGCGGAAGCAGTCTTCAATAATCCATCGCCCTCCATTGACCTTGATTATTTCAGGGGCAGGGCCTTTGAGGTCCGTGCATATTCCATAAAAACCGTCAAACCTTGCTTCCTGCTCAATCATTTCCTGGTTTATTGTAAAGTTCTGTATTTCCGCGAGTTCTCCATCATTGGTGCAGGCCTCCTGCTTGATGAAGCGCTTTGGATTGTTCTGACTGCTGCTGAGTTTGCCGGCTGCGCCACGGTCTATCAATCCCTGAGCTATTGCCACCTGCTTGTCACGCACGTGCTGAAGATAATTCTTGTACTTGAGTGAGTAGGTGACAATAAGTCTCTGCTCCAGTTCTTCTCCCTTCTTCCCGACCTTTATATATCTCTCCCTGCAAAACAATTTGTCCCCATATTCTTCCATATTCAACTCGTCCAGATTATACTCATTGTCAGAGAAATTTCTTTTGCCGTCCTTGTCTTTGACAATCATTTTCCAGCCGGTACGTTGCAATGCCCAATCCTGCAGATCTTTTCCCAACTTCTTGAGTGACTGCACTGTTATAAACGCGCGTTCCCCAACATCGTCATTCTTGCGGTTTTCGTATGATGCGAGACCTCCGTCAGTGCAGACCACCACCTTCGATATGCCGAAGTTATCGCGAAGCTTATCCTCCAAAGGCTTGAGAGTTGTTGTTTCCGCAGTGTTCCCCGGATTGATGCAGAATGCAAGAGGCATTCCGTCCATATCCGTGAACAGTCCCATTTGGACGATAGGGTTGGGACGGTGCTCCTTGGATTGGCCGTATTTCCTTATACCGCTCTCTTCCTCTATCTCAAAGTAATAGTTAGTGCAATCATAGTAGATTACTTGCGTTTGGCGTTTACCAAGTCCAAGGCTGTTCTTGTACACTGCTGCCTGTATTGCATCGGATTCTTTTGCAAGCAATGACATTGCTCTGTATACTTGGTGGATTTCAGCCTCGGGCTGCTCAAAGAACTTTTTGGCATCTTCGAGGCTGGATAGTTTTGATCCCGGATATAATATCCTGGTGTACAGAAGCATAGATAGAATGGAATTCAAATCATACTCATTCTTATACTTCTTGCTTATCTTCTTGCATATCTTATCCAAACCTAGTTCATAATATATTTTCTGAAGGAACAGGTATCCTCCGTTATAACTTCTCTGCTCTCCTTTCGGAATTAGCGTACTTTGAGATAATTTGACCGTGACATCTCTCTTGAGTTCCTTATCAGCCTTCGTCAGTTCTCTGATGTAATTTTTTACGGCTGCCATCGTGTTCTCCTTACCGAAACGGGCTTCTACCTCTGCGAGGGTGCCCAATCGTTCTACGGTGCGGGTTGAACTTTTGCCTGATTCTGTCCTGTAGGACTTCTGTACGTAGTAAAGTGTCGCGTTTTTCGACCTGCTAATTGTTAGTTTCATATCAGTATAGCCATATATAGCTACAAAGATACAAACAATATTTGACAAAAAAAAGCCCTTATAGGACTTTCTGCATTAAAAATTGAATTTTGCAAGTGTCAAACTCCCG
>JALFCH010000140.1 GCA_022771245.1 Rikenellaceae bacterium
GGAATATCCGGACCTTCGGGAGAGGGATGCCCTTGTGTCCGTTATGGTTGCGGATTTTCTGCATCTGCCGGGCTACGCTATTGTGACAGACCCTTTTGCAGAGATTCCCGAGATTGAGGCATCAGCCTTTCTGGATTGTGCACTCAGGCTGTCCGAAGGTGAGCCCTATCAATATATCAAAGGTCAATGTGAATTCGGCGGGAGAGTCTTTTCAGTGGCTCCGGGGGTGTTGATTCCCCGTCCTGAGACCGAATATCTCTGCCGTATAGCGCAGCAGAAGTTGAGGGATTACGGCTGTTCCCGTCCCGGCAGGCTGCGTATTCTGGATCTTTGCACAGGTTCCGGATGCATAGCCTGGACTATGGCCCTGGATTTCCCCGATGCTGAGGTCGTGGGTCTGGATGTTTCGGAGGATGCGTTGAACATCGCCTGTCACCAATTTGCCGATGCCCTTAAGCACGGATCGCCTCACCTCAGTCTGCGCTTCGGAAAGTGTGACATACTCCGCGGTCCTTCTGCAGCCGCTGGGCTTGGAAGTTGGACAGACGGAGCCTCTCTTGCCGATTTTTTTGCCGAACCTCTGGATGCAATCATTTCCAACCCGCCTTATGTTCTTGACAAAGAGCGCGGATTGATGAGAAGAAACGTACTTGAACACGAGCCGGATCTGGCTCTTTTCGTTCCTGACCTCAATCCTCTTCTTTTCTACAAAGCCATTTATGACTGGGCCTCGCAATTTCTCCGCCCGGGAGGCCTTCTGTTTGTGGAGCAGAACGCAGCCCTGTCTTCCGAAACCGCAGCACTCTTCTCCGGATTCACCCGCTGCGAAATCCTGGACGACCTCTCGGACAAGCCCCGCTACACCTTTGCCGTAAGGTAAGAGATGTGCATTTTCGGCTACGGCCATTCAAGGAAAACCGGTCTCCGGACATCTCCTGTTCCCGTTTTTGAAAATTAACCGCTGAAAATTTCATTCAACCGCTAATTGTCAGTCACTTTGCAGAAAATTAGTTTGCTATGAAAACTGACAAAATGCTGTTGATTTTTCTTTTGATGGCCTGCAACAGGTTGCCTGAACCCGTCGAGCAGAAGGATGCCGCCGCACTGCCTTTGGATCAGGTGGCGCAGATGCTGTCTGAACTGCCTATGGAAAAGGTGCATTTGAGGGAAGTTTACAGGGCTGTTTCTTCTTCCTCGGGGAATGGCTATGATGAGGAGTATATGATGAGCGATTTGTTCGGCAGTCCGGGCAGGGGAGTGGGAGAGGAACCCGACGGGGGAGACAGCGGCCTGGACTCCAAATCAGTTTCGGACATACGCCCTATGAGGGAACTGATTATGGAATATGCCCGAAACCGGGCAGCAACCAAGGCCTCGGATTTCAACCCGGAGGAGTGGCTTGAAAAGCTCAGGCAATCCGACATCCAGATATATTGGCCCTATTCGGAGGATTGGGACGGGGAAACTGAGCCGGTGTTTACCTACGACCCGGGTGACGGGTCTGAAGTGGGCGTGGGATGGAAGGTGGAAACAGACGGGCAGGGCGGACGCAAGGTCAGAATGATGGAAGTGGATGAGAAATATGCGTCCTCCCACCCTGTCTGGGTGGTAAACCGCAACAGTGATGCCGGCTACACTTCTCTGGATGTGATGAGACGTGACCATCCTGAATGGGACAACGGCGGAGGGGCTCTCGTGGTTGGGGGTATGAAATCTTCCCCCTCTTCCGCTGTTCTGCTCTCATCCGATGGCAACTTGGCCGATGACTGTGATGGGATGTACACCAAGGCAATATCTTCTGTGAAAACCCTTATACTCAAGGACTTTACTATGAAGCGACATTACGACAGCTGGCTTGCCGGAGGTTCTGAATTTTTCATAAAGGCGGGTTCCGTGAATGATTTTGTCGCATCCACTGAAGCCGAACTCCAGCTGTATATTCCCGCAGTTACGGATTTTATGGTGGTGGTAAAGCGCAAACAACTGGGGCAGGCCCTGCCCTTCAACACCGTCCTTGTCTCAGACTGGACCCCGCAATTGGCCCAAATAGCCTTTATGATAGTGGAAGACGATGGAGGCTCTCTGGCACAGTGGAAATGCTCTGCAGTGGTGAAAATTGCCTCCAAAAGTTACGGCTTCGACATCTCGCTCCCTTTCAACACCCGTGATGACATAGTCTGGAGGGGACAGCTGAGCCGTCGCTATATTGAGGCCACCGATAAGATATCCGGTCACTTCGGCGACGTTGACATCAGCTTTGAAGTAGTGGACATGCGCTATTGAGCCAGTTTCTTTGCCGCCGCTTCGAGGGCCTCATAGAATTCCTCACCGAAGAAGTGTGTGATGGGTCCCTTCAGAAACTGATAGACCCTTATGCCCTCCCGGCGGCCTTTGACATAAGCATCGCGGCAAATGTCCCAGCGATGCAGTTTCAGGGCTCTCAAACCGTTGGACATTTCCGCCACCCTTATGGGGTAGAGACGGCAGGAAATCGGCTTGACGAAATCTCCGCACCCCTCGTTCCATTTCTTTTCTATGGCACAGAGACAGTTACCTTGCTCATCCCTGCGGCAATAGGCGCACTCTTCGCTGCCGGGCACAAGCGGTGTGACCAGGTCTCCGTCCATATCGATTTCATACAACCCCTTCTCAGCCACCGCCTTGCGTCCTTCTTCCGACATCTCCGGACTGAAAATTCCGTAATTTTTCTCCAGCGCGGGGAGTTCGCACTCCAGCAGAGGAGCCCCGCTGTCTCCTATAACGCAACAGCAGCCCTTGCATTTGGCGTAGTCGCAGCAGAAATAACCGGTCAGAATGTCCGCATCGATGAGGCAGTCCCCGAGCCTTATAACAGAGCAATAGCCTTTTCCCATATCATTCATTCAATATTGTGACTTGCGAAACTTGAGTTTGTAATAATCAATTCAATTCTGCTTCCTGAAAAGAGGGCATTGATTGTATATTTGATTTTCTCCCCTGAGACGGCATTCATCTTTTCGATTATCTTGGTCCTCAGGTCCCTGCCGTCGGCATACCGGCGCACAATGGTGTCTATCCAATATTCCGGATTGTTCTGGGCCAGGGTGTAGCTTGTCTGGATGAGTTTCTTATAGGTGTCCACAACAGCATTCCCGAATGCCTCATCATCAGTAATTTTCAGAACATTCCTCAGTCTATCCATCAGTTCCTCCTCAGAAATGACCTCAGACTGGGACAGGTCATAGCCTTCCGGGGAAATCCTGTTGACCGACACGACCACGCTGAACCTTTCCCGGGGATATTGTGTGAAAGAAAACCTTACGTCTGCGGCATACCCCGTACCCACAATGGCCTCTCTCACCTTTTCCTTGAGCAGGGCAGCGGTAAGGGATGCGGCACACAAATTCTCCGCAGTCATAGGCAAAGCCGTACTCATCAGTATTTCCGCACCGGGCTCTTTTCCCGACCTTTGAGCTGACAGCCAGCCGGCAGAAGGTTGGAACATAACTCTCCTCTTTCTGGAACTTTTTCCGGTGAAATGGAACATTCCGGCAGTGTTTTCAACTGCCTTTTTAACTTTTTCCGACTCCAAATCCCCGGAAATCACCACGAAAGCATCATCTGCGCTGGCAAAAACCTTGTTGAAAAGTTCTGTGGCAGCCGGAAACAGTACCGTGTCGAAATTGTCGTACATCTTCACTTCCGAATAGGGGTTGCCTGTGCAAAGGAGACTGTCGAGCACGGCCAGGCGCATACTCCTGCCCTCCCGGTACACCGCCGATTCCGCAGCCAGATTTCTCGTGTAGTCGGAAACCGCTTCCGCATCCAGTCGTATTTCCGTAAAATAACCTGCCAGAATCTGCATCAGCAGGTCCAGAGACCTGTGGCTCACCACACCTCCCATATAAGTGGAATAGAGATTGACTTTGGTCTCACAGGTTATGCCCTTGAAATTCATCAGATCCTGAAGTTCCCGGGCACCTGTTCCGCACACGCTGAACAGCGGCAGAATGTCCGAGAGAAAAGCCGCCTGTCCGGGGTTAAGATTATCCAGCAGGGAGTATCCCCTTCCGACGCTCATTGCCCAATGAATTTTTTCGGCACCCGGAACCCTTTTGAAATAAACCTTGAACCCATTGGGTGATTTGTATATCTCACCTCCGGAAAGAGGCTCGGAAGAAGTCCTGACCCGGCTTTTCTTGACCGGCAATGCAGGCAGCTTTTCCAAAGCCCGGAAGTCCGGACATAAGGGCGGCATATTTCCTGTCCAGGCATTCGCAATCAGGGAGTCCGCCGGAGCTTTCACCACAGCCGAAGCGAAATCCTGCATAATATCCAAACCGAGTGAATCCGCAACTTCCCTGGACCTGCAGAAGCGGCGGAGTGCGGCATCCGGTATAAGCGGGCTGCCGAATATGAAAGAATCCGTACAGAGCTGGAGAAGTTCGGCGTTTGACATATTCCCAAGCTTGTTCTCTAAGCTTGAATAGTAACTCCGCGCGGCAATTCTCAATTCCGGATACCCCATTTGCGGAAGGGATGACAGAGCCCTTGCAAATGCCTTTAAGGCAGCGTCCTTCTCTTGAGGAATGGTGCAGAAATGGATTTCAATTGTTTTCCAGGCCACAGAATCTCCGTCTTTGCTTTTTGAGATGGAGAATCCTGCGTCGGCATATGGAACCGATTCCATGTCCAAAGCTCTTTCCGCCATCCTCACGGCTACGGCTCCGAGTGTGGTGCTGAGCTGGTCCAGCACTGCATATCCGGCCGTGTCTCCGTGTCCGTCCCTGATGTCCCTGAATGGGAACAATCCGCAGATTTTAAGGTATTCTCCGTGGTCTTCCACTTTCACCTCCGGGGCAGGAGCAGGCCTGCCGGCAGTTTGTTCCTGAATGATGTCCCCGTTGTTGGCCTGAATCATCAGGGAGAAAATTTTCATCTTTTCCAGTGTCCTCTCCCTGTCCAGGTCGCCTGAAACCATAATGGCGAGTTCATCCAAAGGCACTCCGTGTCCGGCCAGGCTTTCTGCGGCATCGAATAGGGCGAGGAAGAGCGAATCCACCAGGCTTGGGTTGCGGTTCAGCATAACGGAGGAAAAACGCAGGGACATCCTGCCGTCAGTGAATTGAGCATAACCTTTCTTGTCCGGGGCTACGGAATTGTCGGACAGAAACTTCTGAAAACTGCGCTGCCTTATGTGCTTATGACCGGACAAAAGTTCGGAAGTTTTGAACCCGTTGCAGTCCGGCTTGCGGCACACCAGTGCAAAATCGGCAAAACCGGTTTCGGCGGCGTTCTGTACTGCATAGTAATGCAAACCGTTGGGGAAGGTTCCATAGGCAATCCTGTCGTCTTCCTTCGGCCCCTTTTGGGCATATATAAGGGTGCCCGCCATTAAGGCAAACACTGTCATCAAGGCTTTTTTCATCTTTTTAGAAAGGTTTTTGCAAATTTACAACAAATAATTGCTATTTTTGTAATTCGTGTGCTTTCAGGTTTTGCGGCACACAGGGCAGAACGCACACATTTGGTGCCAGAAAAGTATTGTTTTGCAAAAATTCAAAATGTAGTTATATGAAAAAGATTTTGCTTGTTATTGCAGCGACATTGGCTGCGACTTTCGCTCTCAGTGCACAGGATATGGCCCAGGCCACTGAAATTTACAACAACGGAGCAATGGCTCTCCAGGCTGGAAACGATGCAGATGCCCTCGCCAAATTCGAAGAGGCTCTCACTATGGCAGAGGCTTGCGGAGAAGAAGGTGCGGAGATGGTGAACAACTGCAAGGAGTACATCCCGAAGATTATGTTCAGCATTGCCAAGGATTCTGTAAAGAACGGCAACTATGCGAAAGGTCTCTCTGAAATCGAGGCTGCCGTGGCAAAGGCTAAGGAATATGGAGTTGATTCAGTTGTCGAGGATGCTGCCGAACTCGTGCCTCAGATCAAGATGAATCAGGCAAATGACCTTCTCAATGCTAAGGATTATGCGGGAGCAGTCGAGGCATACAAAACGATTGTAGCCGAGAACCCGGCCAACGCAACGGCTCAGCTCCGTCTCGGTATGGCATATTCAAAGGTGGGTGACCTTGTGAATGCTGAGGCGGCATATCTTGCAGCAGCAGAGAACGGTCAGGAAAAGGCTGCCAAGAAACAGCTCGGAACAATGTTCCTCAAGGAGGCACAGGCTGCACTCAAGGCTCAGAAGTACGCTGATGCATACGATAACGCAATCAAGTCCAATGACTATCAGGAGAGCGGCAATGCCCTTTATTTCGCCGGAATGGCTGCCCAGAAACTCGGTCAGGATGCAAAGGCAACAGAGGCTTTCGAAAAATTCCTCGTTGTGGCTCCGAATGACAAGAAGGCGGATGACATCAGATGCACCCTTGCCGTGAGCGCACAGAAGGCCGGAAACAAGGCCAAGGCTTTGGAATACTACAACCAGATTCTTTCCAATCCTAAATATACCGAAGTTGCAAAGGCTCAGATTGCTGCATTGAGCAAATAATTATGCGGGCATTGGAACTCCTTGCACCTGCAAGAAATCTTGAAATCGGCATCGCGGCCATAGACTGCGGTGCCGATGCCGTTTATCTTGCGGGACCGGCTTTCGGCGCAAGGCAGGCTGCCGGGAACAGTCTTGAGGATGTGAAGTCCCTCTGTGACTATGCCCACCGCTATGGGGCAAGGGTCTATGTGACTCTCAATACCATATTGTATGATGAGGAACTGGAGCAGGCTTTCCTCCTTGCTCAGGCTGTCCGGGAAGCGGGCGCTGATGCTTTGATAGTTCAGGACCTGGCTCTGCTCCGTTTCAAGGAACTTCACCCGGACAGTTTCAATATGCCCCTGCACGCCTCCACCCAATGTTCTATCCGCACTCCCGAAACAGCAAGGAGACTTCGGGAAATGGGCTTTTCCCGCCTTGTCCTGGAAAGGGAACTGACTATGGAGAATGTGAGGCGGATATGTTCGGAGACCGATGCTGAAATCGAAGCATTCGTACACGGTGCCCTTTGTGTCTGCTACAGTGGCCAGTGCTATCTGTCTGCCCATCTGAACGGGCGCAGCGCCAACAGGGGAGAGTGCATTCAGGCCTGCCGTTCCCGCTATGACCTGGTGGATTCCGCCGGACAGCCGTTGAAGGATGCGGGCAAAAATCTGGCTGTGGACAGGACATTGCTTTCTCTGAGGGATTTGAAGATGCTTGACCACCTTGGGGAAATGGCGGATGCGGGGGTGATGTCCTTCAAAATCGAGGGCCGTCTGAAGGGCCTGTCATATGTGCGCAATGTGGTGGCTGCCTATTCGGATGCATTGGACCGGATCGTGAATGCTTCAAGGGGGCGTTATTGCAGGGCATCCTTCGGGGTGTCCCGCAGAAATTTCACTCCTGACGTGAACAGAAGTTTCAACAGAGGGTTTACAGACATGCGCGGACTTGACCGCTGGGCTTGTCTGGATGCGGGGAAGGCTTTGGGTGAACAGATAGGCATCGTGGAGAGTCTGAGAAGGAAAGGCGGCTCTATGGAAATCCTCGTCAGGGATTGCCGCACAGTCCTGCACAACGGAGACGGTCTGGCTTTCATAGGCGCTGACGGCAGGGAAAGCGGCTTCAAGGCGGATGTATGCGAGGGGCGCCGGATAATATGCAAACCGGTCAAAGGCCTGCGGCAGGGCACCCGTCTGTGGAGAAATTATGACACTGCTTTCGAAAGGGAAGTCGGTAGAGGTGCCTCCAGAATGCTCCGCTCAAGCCTGATTTTCAAATCGTCCGTCATAGCTGAAGGCTGTTTCCGTATCGAACTCATTTCCGAGAGTGAAGATGGAAGACGTTTTGAGACAGTCAGGGAAATACATTCGGAACTGGCAAGGGACCGTCAGCGGATGCAGGAAATATTGACGGCTCAACTCTCGAGAACCTCCGGCATTTTCATCTTCGACCCGGTAAGTATAGAGGGAGAACTGCCAATGCTCGGGGCTGCCCGTATAAATGCCCTGAGAAGGGAAATTGCAGAAGGTCTGGACTCGATGGAATGTCACCGCAGACCCATACTCAACCTGTCGGCTCAGACTCAGTCTTCTGCGGAAGGCAAGTCCCTGTTTCCGGAGGTGGCGGATTACAGTTACGATGTCTCGAATGCTATGGCGGCAGAAATTTACCGCAGAGGCGGCAGCCGTTACGTGTATCCGGCTTATGAATTGTCCCTCAAAGGAATAAGCCCCCGATGGAGTGATTCCGGACCCGCCGGTGCCGAACTGATGCGCAGCCGCTATTGCATACTGAGGGAACTTGGCTATTGCAGAAAAACCCCTGCCTACCAAAGACTTGCCCGCCAGAATAATCTTGAAGGGGGCATCTTCATCCGCAACAACGGACGCAGTTTCCGACTCGGCTTCGACTGCGCCTTATGTGAAATGACTGTCACTCGCCCCTGAGCCGGTACTCAAGAGAACTTGCAATCCGGTTGAGATCCTTTGCCGGGCCTTCCAACTCCACGCCTCCGAGAACAGAAGTTACCGTGATGCGGTCTTCCCAAAGCCGGGCTATGCGTATTGCCGCGCTGTTGCTTCTGTAGCATATCTGCCCCTCTTCCCGGCTCTCAACCTTGTAATCGCCCCTCTCTTTGAAAAAATCCTCCACCTGTTCCGACACCTCGCTCCATTCTCCGGGTATGGATACCTTTCTGGTCACATATCCGAACTTGGGATAAATGGCGGAAAAAACCACGAATACGCCGGCTATTTCTGCCACGGAAATCCATCCTTTCACAAACATGGTGTCAATGTCGGCGGGTACGAATTTTGTCAGTACGAGCACTCCGATCAGAAGGGTGAAAAGAATGAGGAACCAGCAGAAATATTTTGCGGCTCTGATTGCGTATTTGACTGAAGCTTTCATCTTTTAACTTATTACAGACTGTGCAGAAATGCAAAAATAGGAAATAATTGTGTATATTCGCAACTGAAAAAACAACTCATTATGGAAAAGCAAGAGCAAACAAACAATTTCAAGACCATTACTTGGATTCTGACAGCGGTGGCAGTCGTTCTCGCCGGCGTGCTGGCATATATATGGATACAGAAATCCGCACTCGTGGATGAACTGAACGAAGAAAAAGCGGAACTTACCCAGCAAATGCTTTCACTCCAGAGCGACTACGCTGAGCTGTCGTCCGATTATGACACCATCAATTCCCAGCTTGATTCTTCCCGCGAAGAAGTGAACCAGCTGATAGAGAGGCTCAAGAATACCGAAGCCACCAACCGCCGCAAGATCCGTCAGTATGAAAAGGAACTCGGCACCTTGAGGAGCATAATGAAGAACTACATAGTCCAGATTGACTCCCTGAACACTCTCAACAAGAAACTCACCGCAGATGCGGCTGCAGCGAGAAGGGATGCGGCAGAAAGCAAGAAGCGTTCTGAGGAACTCTCCCGCACGGTGGACAAGCTTTCCGAGCAGGTGGCCACCGGGTCGGTACTCAAGGCTCGTGGACTGGCCATAGCGGCTTACAATTCTTCCGGAAAGGTGACTGACCGCCGCACAAGGGTTTCCCAGTTTCAGGTGCGTCTTTCCCTCGTGGAGAATGACCTGGCACCGAAAGGTCCGGTAAGAGTCTATATAAGGGTCAAGGATCCTGAGGGAGTGCTCATAGCCGGCAATGACCAGAGAACTTTCGAATTTGAAGGCGAAACTCTCGTGTCGTCAGCTTCCCGAGAAATTGACTATCAGGGCACAGAGACCGAGGTAGTAATCTTTGTCAATGGTGTAAGTGATTGTGTGAAAGGCATATATAGCGTTGAGGCATACACGGAGAACAATGCTCTCGGCACTGCGGAAACAATGTTGAGATAATCGTGATTTACGTTCACATTCCTTTTTGCAAGTCTTTCTGCACCTACTGCGGATTCTATTCCGAGACTGCGTCCTGTTATGACGCCTTTGCAGATGCCCTGTTGAGTGAAATCGATGAACGTGAGATGGAAATTGCTGGAACTCTTGAAGTTCCGACCCTTTACATAGGCGGCGGCACCCCCACGGTGTTGCCGCTCTCCGTTCTGGAACGCATAGTCTCCCGCCTGCACTATGGCTCTTTTAAGGAATTCACCATCGAGGCAAATCCTGAAGACCTGGTGGAAAAGGGCCCCGGATATGCCGAGTCCCTCTTGAAAATGGGAGTAAACCGCGTGAGTATGGGGGTGCAGTCCTTTGACAATTCGGTGCTCAAGTGGATGAACCGCCGCCACGATGCAGCCACGGTCGTGAAGGCTTACCGCATGCTTGAAGATGTGGGATTCGGCAACATAAGCATAGACCTGATTTTCGGATTCTCCAGCTCAAACACAGGCAACTGGTCCGGAACGATTTCCCAAGCATTGGAAATTTCCGCTTCCGGGCAGCCTCCGAGGCATATCTCAGCCTATCAGTTGTCTGTGGAACCGGGTTCCGCCATGGAAAGGATGATTGAATCCGGCAAAGTCGTAATGGCTGATGAAGATACTTGTGCCGAAGAATATGAAATCCTGTGTGCCAGGCTCAGGGAGGCCGGATATCACCATTATGAAATATCCAATTTCGCAATGCCGGGCTATGAAGCGGTACACAATTCGGCATATTGGAGCCACCATCCTTACGTGGGTCTCGGTCCGGGTGCCCATTCTTTATCCGTATCTCCTTCGGGACAATACCGACGCAGCTGGAATGAGGCTGACCTGGGGGCCTATCTGGTTTCAAGACCCCGATCAGGTGAAAGACTGGATGAGGAACAGGTGGGACTGGAGGACCTGATGCTGGCGCTGCGTACAAGCGTGGGAATTGATCCCCGCAGGCTTCTCTCCATCTGCCGGGAAACCAGAATTGCAGAGGCTCTGAGGCTCGGAACTCTTGAAAGATTAAGCCCGGGAGGCAATCTGCGCATTCCTGAGAACAAATTTTTCATATCAGATAACATTATTGCAGAACTATTTGCATAACTTTGCCCCAAACGCGTAACTATGTAATAACACTATGGAAAACATCTATGCAGAAAGAATATCCCGACTGAGGGAAATGATGGACTCCAAAGGCTGGGATGCAGTTTTGTTGAATGCTTCCGACCCCCACTGCAGTGAGTATCCGGCGGCAAGATGGAAACAGGCGGAGTGGCTTAGCGGGTTCACCGGGGAGGCTGCCAGTCTGGTCATAACCCGTTCACACGCAGGCCTTTGGACAGATACCAGGTATTTCATTCAGGCTCAATCCCAGCTTTTGGGCACAGGGATAGCCTTGCATAAGCTGCGTGTCCCGGAACAGGTGCCCATACCCCAATGGCTGGCAATGGAAGCCCGCCGGATTTCTGCCTCCGGTTCCGTCGTGAGGATAGCTCTGGATTCCCTGTGTTGGAGCGTGGCCCAGGTGCAGGAAATACAAGCGGCATTCGGGAACAGGGAAGTCGCGGATGGGATGGCTTGTGAAATAGTTGCCGTGCCGGACCTTATGGACAGTTTGTGGCAGGACCGCCCGCAGGTTCCCTGTACTCCGGTGATCACTCTGGACCCGGAAGTTTCCGGCTGCGCAACGAGAGCGGAGAAAATCAATACTCTGCGCAAGTCTATGCTGAAGAACGGCTGTGACAATATCCTGCTCACCGCCCTTGATGAAATTGCCTGGGTGCTGAATATAAGGGCTTCGGACATAGATTACAATCCATATTGCATCTCCTACCTTCTGATTTCCCAGGAATCAGTGCAGTGGTTCAGCCGCAAAGCCCTGAGTTTCGATCCGGATACCCTCGACAGTTATGACGAACTTGCAGCGGACGAAGTTCAGGTGGAAGACTATGACGCCCTGATTCCGGCCCTGGAGTCAATCAGTCCTTCCGAAAGCATTTTCGTGGATTTCTCCAGCCTCAACTGGCAGGTCTATGAAATTCTCTGTGACATCTATGCCTCTTCGGAAAGTTCCCTGCTCCTTTCCGGCAAGTCTCCGGTGGCATTGATGAAAGCAGTCAAGAACCCTCGGGAAATAGCCTTGCTCAAGGAAACATTCATTGAGGACGGTCTTGCGGAGGAACGTTTCCTGAAATGGCTGGAAGAGTCTGTAACAGCTGCATCCAGGGGTGAAAGGCCTCCTGTGGACGAGTGGGAAGCCTCTTTGAAACTCAGTTCGTTGAGAAAAGAAATTGACGGATTCCGTGGAGAAAGTTTCGAGAACATATCCGCATACGGTCCATCAGCAGCCCTGCCGCATTATGTGACTTCTTCAGAGGGCTCCCGCAAGCTGGAAGCCAGGGGCCTGTATCTCGTTGATTCAGGCGGTCAATACCTCACCGGCACCACCGACATCACCCGAACCGTACCTTTGGGACCTTGCACTCCGCTCGAAAAGGAAGATTACACCCTCGTGCTGAAAGGTATGATAGAATTATCGATGGCTGTGTTTCCAATGGGCACTGCCGGTTGTCAGATAGATGTCCTCGCAAGGGAGCCGTTATGGAAGGCCCGCCGCAATTTCGGACACGGGACAGGTCACGGTGTGGGTTTCTATCTCGGTGTGCACGAAGGTCCTCAGGACATCAGGCAGAATTTCAACTCCCAAGCGCTTCTGCCGGGAATGGTGACCTCGAATGAGCCCGGCATATATAGGGAAGGTCAGCACGGCATCCGCCACGAGAACATCATTCTCACAGTGCCGGACGGGACCAACGAATTCGGGGAATGGCTATGCTTCGAGACTCTTACCTGCTGTCACATAGACACTTCTGCCGTGTTGGTCGAACTTCTTTCTCCGGAACAGCGCCAATGGCTGAACGACTACAATGCCCGGGTCTATGCCCGCCTCTCACCCCTTATGGACGAGGAGGAAAGGCTCTGGCTTGCAGAAAAGACCAGGGCCATATAGAACGTACTACCTGAGCAGGGCCACAGCTTCGGCAACATCGTGAACTCTGAGTATGGCAGCCCCCTTCTTCAGGGCAATACGGTGCAGTTCCGAAGTCCTTTCCAGAGTGCGCGGGTCTTCGGGCGTTGTACCCAATATCTTGTATATCATACTCTTGCGGGAAATTCCCACCAGCACTCTGCGGCTCCCTGAGCAAAATTCCTCCAGATGGTCCAGCAGTTCGTAGTTCTGTTCCACCGTCTTTGCGAAACCGAATCCCGGATCGAGTATCCAGTTCCCTATGCCCATAGCCCCGGCTTTTTCTTCGAAAGCCCGGAAATATTCCTTCACCGCTTCCACAACCCCGTATTTGTAGTCGCAGCGTCTCTGCATATCCGCAGGCACTCCCTTTTTGTGCATTGCAATGTATTCCAGAGCATTTGCTGCCACTCCGGGAAGCATATTCAAGTCGTCTTCACCGGCAGAGATGTCATTTACCGTCACCTCCCCGATTTCGTCCAAAGTTCTGGAAATGATTTCCCAGCGGAAGGTGTCTATGGAAATTTTTACATCCGGGGGTACTGTTTCCCTTATGGGCTTGAGCACAGCCTTGAGCCGTTTCCATTCCCCGGCGGCATCGACACACTCAGCTCCGGGACGGGTTGAGCAGGCACCTATGTCGATATATCCTGCCCCCTCTTCCAGCATTCTTTCAACTCTCTCCAAAGTCTTGTCCACCAACACCTTGCCACTGATGTCCATATTGCGGCTGCCATTGTAGAACGAATCTGGGGTGATGTTCACGATGCCCATTATTTTCGGTCCTGAGTGCATAATTCGTCAAAAATTTGTAAGTTTGTGCCTTTGTCCCTTTCGGGCACGATTGCAAATTTACGAAACTCAAACGAATTCAGAATGCTGATTGTCATAGAAGGCCTGGACGGATCCGGCAAATCCACCCAGGTCAAACGTCTTAAAGATTATCTGACAAAGATTTACGGTCAGGTGAACTATATACATTTCCCGCGCTACGACGCTCCTGTCTATGGGGAACTCATATCCCGGTTTCTCAGGGGTGATTTCGGAAGCATAGAACAGGTGCATCCTCAGTTGGTTGCCCTGCTTTTCGCGGAAGACCGTCACGGGGCCGCTCCCGGGATGAAAGCAGCCCTGGAGCGTGGAGAAATCGTACTCCTGGACCGCTATGTCTATTCCAACATAGCCTATCAGTGTGCCAAGCTGAAAGACAGGTCGGAGGCTGAACGCCTGAGGGACTGGATTCTGGAGACGGAGTATGGACCTTTCGGACTGCCTAGACCGGATTTGAACATTTTCCTCGACGTGCCGGTGGGCTTTGTGCAGGAGAAATTGAATTCCCAGCGTCAGGGATGCGACAGAGACTATCTGGAAGGGCATCAGGACATACACGAGGCTTCCATTGATTTTCAGAAACAGGTGCGTAGTCTCTATCTGAGCCAGTGCGGAGCAGATGCGGATTTTCTCAGAATCGATTGCTCCTCCACCGATGGAAAGATGCTCCCTCCGGATGAAATCTCAGCCAAAGTCAGGGAAATCGTTGACAAAAAATTTGCAAGATGAAGCCTTCATACAACAGATTCCGCCGTTTCTGCGCTTTTTCGGTCGGAGTGATCCTTCTTCTTTCCGGGATATTGAAACTTATGGATCCTACCGGAACCGGTTTCATCGTGAAGTCCTGGCTGGATTTCCTGCACATCGGCTTCCTTGCACCTGTGGCCGTGGGGATAGCCGAATGTCTGGCCCTTCTGGAGTCGGTCATCGGAGCTGCCCTGATGAGCGGAGTATGGCGCAAAATCACAGCCATAGCCGCCAGTGTCCTGATGGGCTTTTTCACCATTCTGACCGTGGCGCTTGCCATAGCCAATCCGGTGATGGATTGCGGATGTTTTGGCGAGGCCGTGCATCTGACTCATAATCAGTCTCTTATAAAGAATATCGCAATTTGCGCCCTGCTCTGTCTTGCCTTTCTTCCTTTCCGTGATTTCGGTAAGCCCCGGCCCGTGAAATATGTGGCGTTTTCCATAAGCCTGATTTCCCTGATTGTCTTTGCGCTCTGGTCAATGATTGCTCTACCATTGAAGGATTACACCGGTTTCGCTCCCGGAAAAATTTTGGAGGCATCCCGCAGTGAAGATTTTGTGGATTTGTCCGAGCCTGTTTTTGTCTATGAAAAGGATGGAGAAAGGAAGAATTTCCGGCTCGACAATCTGCCCGACAGCAGTTGGACCTTTATAGACTCCAAAATCATAGAGGATGAATACAGCAGCCGTCCCGTTCTTTCGATCTATGATGCAGAAGGGGAGTACTGTGACTCTCTTGCAGCAAGGGGGAAGGTTATGGTGGTGAGCGTATATAGAAAACTGCACAGGCGCAATGCCGCAGGAGTCAGGGATTTCGTATCCTTGGCAGCGGCATCCGGATATGTTCCCCTCATCCTCACTTCTTCTCCGGAATATCTGCCTGAAGACCTGCGTCCCCTTTCCAGAAGGGCCGACTACAAGACCCTTGCTACCCTCAACCGCTCCAATGGTGGAGTGACCTATTGCGTGGACGGGCAGATAGTCCGCAAATGGTCCTGCAATTTCAGACCACAAAAGGAGAAACTCGCTGAATTGGCTGTGGGTGATCCCACCTCTCTGGCTCTCGAAAGCCAGTCACTGGGCGGACTTTCATTCCAGGGTTTCCTGCTCTATATTTTTGCTGTGCTGCTCCTGCTTTAGTGACTGGCTGCCCGGCCCTTTCAGAAAATCTGTTGGCAGAGCAGGGTTGCCGACGTGCAGTCGATAACCTTCACCGTCACATAGTCGCCCGGTTTGAGTGGTTCCAGCCCCGCCTCCATTCTTTCCTGCACAGCTGAAGGGAACACGCACATTTTGTTGTTTCCGGCACGTCCGCACAAATCACTTTCATTGCGCTTCGAAGGTCCTTCGACCAGCACCTTGAAGGTTTCTCCTATATTCCGCCTGTTGCTTTCGAGGCTCATACGGGTCTGGAGTTCTATGATTTCGTTCAGACGTGCGGTTTTGACCTCGGGAGCAATGTCGTCCGGATATTTCTTCGAGGCCAAGGTGCCGGGCCTTTCAGAATACTGGAACATGAATGCCGAATCGAAGCAGACTTCCCGGAACAGTGAAAGTGTGTCCTGATGGTCCTCCTCCGTTTCTCCGCTGAACCCGGCGATTACATCCGTACTCAGGCCGCAGTCCGGCATTATTTCGCGGATTTTCGCAACCCTCTCCAGATACCATTCCCGGTCATATTTCCGCCTCATTTTCTCCAGCATCGTGCTCGAACCGCTCTGTACGGGCAGGTGGATGTGGCGGCAGATATTCTCGTGGGCAGCCATAGTCATGAGCACTTCGTCGGATATGTCCTTGGGGTGGGAGGTGGAGAACCTCACCCTGAGTTCCGGACTCACTGCTGAAACCATTTCGAGCAGCCCGGCGAAATTCACGTTCCCCTCCGCCGATTTCCACAGATATGAATCCACATTCTGTCCCAGCAGATTGACCTCTTTATAGCCGTTGGCGAACAGTTCTTCGGCCTCCCTCACTATGGAATGGGGATCCCGGCTCCTCTCGGCTCCCCTGGTGTAAGGCACCACGCAATAGGAGCAGGCGTTGTTGCAGCCTCTCATTATGGAAATATATGCAGACACGCCGTTTTTGTCCAGCCGCACCGGGGAAATGTCGGAATAGGTTTCGTCCCTGGAGAGCAGTACGTTGATTTGCGGGGAATCCGGCCTGACATCTGCAATCATACGGGCTATGTTCCTGTAACTGTCCGGTCCCGCCACAAGATCCACCTTCTCCAGCAGTTTGTCCTTCAGACGTTCAGCCATACAGCCCACGATGCCGATTACGATTGCCGGATTCCGCTTCTTCTGCAGGCGGAACTGCTCTATCCTTCCCCAGATTCTCTGTTCGGCATTTTCCCGGATTGAACAGGTGTTGGCAAGGATTACGTCCGCCTTGTTCATATCCTCGGTCAGGGCGTAACCATTGCTTTGAAGTACGGAAAGTATTACTTCAGAGTCATTTACATTCATCTGGCAGCCGTAGGTTTCAATATAGACCTGAGGCTTCTTTTCGTCGAATATGGGTTTGAGACTATTCATTTCCATTTATGTTTAGGCCTGCAAAGGTATGATTTTTTTGGGCTTTATGCTATATTTGCACCTATGAACCGAAAACACTTGCATATTTCTCTGCTCTCTGCAGCCTTGCTTGCACTCTCTTTATTGACCGGGGGCTGCAAGGCCATTGAAAAGGCAGCCATTGAAAAAATCAGCCAGATCGAGATAACTTCATTCCAAATCGACAATATTTCCCCTGTGGGGTTGAAAGGTTTGGACGGAGAATTCCTGGTCGGCATAAGCAATCCGACTGTCACTGTCGAATTGTCTGACATTTCGGCAAATATTTTGTACAAAGGAGAAGAGTTCGGAAGATTCAAGCTTGACGCTTTTGTGCTGAAGGGACATTCCAAGGTGATTTATCCCCTCACCGCTCACGCCAAGCTCAATTCCATAACTTCATTCGGCATTTTGATGCAGGCTCTTTCCGGCAAAAGGGATGATTTCTCCGTCCGCATAGAAGGCACCGGAAAGGCTCTGGGAATGTCGAAGGACATAGTTGTGGAAATGCCCCTTGCCGAACTGCTTGAAATGATGTCCAAAACTGAAACTGAAAATGAAAAATAGAATCTTCACAGCACTGCTTCTGTGCTTCTTCTCAATATCGGCCTATGCAAATTCCAGTCCGGCCGACTCGGTCGCCGTGCAGAGCATACCGGCAGGTTATGAACTTGTGGACTCCGTGGTGTACCGCCCTGTTTCTGCCGTCGACACAACCCTTGCCGGCAAGAAAATATGGGCAATAATGCCTTCCCGGGCCAATGGAGACTCTGTGAATGTGAGCATAAGCCAGCCCGAATACATCAAGGCGGCCCTGGATTCCCAGATTGTTGCAAATCCGGCCAGAAGTATCAGCGGTTACAGGATAAGGGTATATTTCGACAACAGTCAATCTTCCAGGACGGATTCCGAGGCCATACTCCGCAGATTCGAGACGGCCTATCCGGGAGTGCCTGTTTACAGGACTTATGCAAATCCCTATTTCAAGGTCACGGCAGGGGATTTCAGGACCCGTTCCGAGGCTATGGCACTGCTTGTCCGTCTGAAGGACGAATTTCCGAGGGCATTGCTGGTGAAGGAAAGAATCAATTATCCGGCAGCGGATTCCAAGTGTACATATATTAAAGACACGGTAAAGGTTTTGAGACCTATTGTTCAAATCCAAAATTTGTAGCCTATGCTGAAACAGTCGCTTGAACAGAAACAGTTACAGAAATTGTCTCCGCAGCAGATTATGACTGCGAAGCTGATAGAACTTCCGATTCAGAGCCTCGAACAGAGAGTGCGCCAGGAAATTGAAGAGAATCCCGTCTTGGAGGAGGATGACAGCAAGGACAGATCCGAGAACTCCAGGGAGGTCTCCCTTTCGGATTATAAGGAGGACGATCCCATTCCTTCCTACCGCCTGCGCTCAGACAATTACAGCAAGTATGACGAGCGTCCCCGTCGGGAGACCTTCTCAGTGCAGGAATCTTTCCCCCAGAATCTCACCGAACAGCTCCAGTTCCGAAATCTGAGCGACCATCAGACCGAGGTTGCCAACTATATAATATATAGTCTGGATGACGACGGTTACCTTCGCCGCACTTCCGACCGTCTTGTGGATGAGATGGCTTTCAGGGCCGGCATAGATACAACGGAGGAAGAAGTGGAGCAGATGATAAAGGTGATTCAGACCTTTGAACCGGCGGGAGTCGGCGCGAGGGATTTGAGGGAGTGTCTGCTCATTCAGTTGAATGCCCTGACCCCTACACCCGTGGTGAATGATGCCAAAATCATAATCACCTCCTATTTCCACGAGTTCACAAAGAAAGACTTCAACCGCATAATGTCCCAGACCGGTATGAATTCCGAGAGACTCAAGGCGGCTATGGCAAGAATACTGAAACTCAATCCGACTCCGGGAGGACAGGTTTCCGATGCCTACGCAGACCACACCCGCCAGGTTGTTCCGGACTTCATACTCGATGTTCAGGATGGGGAATTTGTCCTCACAATGCCCCGTTTTTCAGTTCCGGAAGTGAAAGTGAACCATAAATATGCCGACATTCTGATGGAAGCGGCAAATTCTTCGGAACGGGCCAAGAAGGATGCGGCTTCCTTTGTCAAGAAGAAACTGGAAGCAGCAAAATGGTTCGTGGATGCTCTGAGACAGAGGCACACGACTCTTATGACAACTATGAGAGCCATCCTCGACTATCAGCGGGAATATTTCCTCGACGGGGATGAGACCAAAATCAAACCTATGATTCTCAAGGATATAGCGGATGTTACGGGTTATGATATATCCACGATTTCCAGAGTTGCCAACAGCAAATACATAGAGACTCACTTCGGCATCTTCCCTTTGAAATACTTTTTCTCAGAGTCCATCAAGAACCAGGCTGGCGAAGACGTGTCCACAAGGGAGCTCAAGAAGGTGCTTCAGGAAATAGTGGACGGAGAAAATAAGCAGCAACCTCTCACCGACGACGAAATCGTGGACCTGATGAAGGAAAAAGGCTATAACGTCGCCCGCCGAACCATAGCAAAATATCGTGACCAGCTCGGCATCCCGAAATCCCGTATGCGACGGGAGATTCTGTAAATCAATCAGTTGGCCGGGAAGATAACAGCTATGAAGTTTTATTATCGTTTTTACCGATAGCAGGGGCGATAACATTCCATAGCCAATGCTTTGCCGGGATGCATAATGGGACTACCTTTGCACTCGTAATAAAAAGGTAAGTAGATTATGAAAACGGCAATTTTTCTTTCTTTAGTAGCGGCTTGTGTGATTGCCTCACTTTACAATGTTTGGTCTGAAACTCACAGAAAAGGCGGAAAACTCCTGTAGAGAATTTTCCCGGATGAAATAGTATTATAAAGTTAGTGTAGTGTGTTAGTATTGGCCCGTCTTGCCGAGAGGCACGGAAAGGTCAGCAAAAACGGGTTTCTTGGTTTGACGGCAACGTCCTGAGAAACTTTTTTTGTGCCCTGCCATCAGTGTCGGGACAGATATTGTCGGCGATTGCTTATATTTGCCGGACAAATGCCGGAGCATACCGGGAATATTATCGGAACAATGGAACTGAGACATCTGCAAGCTTTTGTAAAGCTCACCAAGACCTTGAACTTTTCCTCTGCGGCAAATGACCTTTGCATCACGCAGAGCACTCTTTCTGCAACCATACGTCAGTTGGAAGACTCTCTCGGAGCGGAACTTTTCATCAGAAACAGTCACGGTGTGGCTATAACTGAGGCAGGGGAACAGCTGCTGCCTATAGCTCTTGAGACTCTCCATCAGGCAGAGAACTGCGTCAGCCGCATTCAGGACCTTAACAAACTCAAATGCGGCAAGTTGAGGGTGGGACTCTCGCACTCTTTCACCCGTCTTATGGTGTCGGCGCTCAGGGAATTCAACCGCCGGTATCCTGGTGTGGATGTGCAGATGTATTATAAGACACTGCCAGAATTGATGGAACTGCTCATCAACCACGAACTGGACGTGGTGCTGTCTTACAAGCCTTCGGTGCCATATCCCCAGATAGAGTCGCACGAGATTCTCCGGGATTCGCTTTCGCTTGTGGTCTCCAGGGACAATCCGCTTGCGAGCCTCAAATCTGTGGAGCTGGAGGACTTGAAAAAATTCAAGCTGGCACTTCCGTCTTCCGGTATGCAGGTCCGAATACTTCTGGACAGGCTGTGCAGGGAAAAGGGTTTCCATCTCAAACCTTCTGCGGAGTTCAATCAGATTACACCTCTGCTTTTGTTGCTCCAACACAGCAATTTCGCCACCGTTGTGGCAACCGGTTCCGTGGGACAGCCCGAATTTTTCCGGGAGATTCCTCTCAATGGTACCGAAAATATGCTTACCGGCTCATACCACTTTCTCAAAGGTACATACCGCAAGAAATCGGCAGAGGAGTTCGTAAAAATCCTCTGCGAAACAGACAGATAATACAAATATGGAATGGCTTAACAATCTTGTGTCAGGGCAGGGCGTGGCACATTCGATCATCATCATCGCCCTCACCATCACTGCCGGACTCCTGTGCGACCGCATCAAAATCAAAGGCGTGAAACTCGGAGTCACCTGGATCTTGTTCCTCGGCATCATTCTGGGACAATTGGGATTCACCCTCGACCCCACCACAGCACATTTCGTAAAGGAATTCGGACTCATTCTCTTTGTCTATTCCATAGGTCTGGAAGTGGGCCCGCATTTCTTCTCCTCATTCAAGCAGGGAGGAGTGACTCTCAATCTTCTCGCCACGGGAATAGTGCTTTTGGGCACAGTGACGGCCTATCTCATCCACGTGATTACGGGGGAGGACTTGAATGCCATGACCGGAGTTCTCTATGGCTCGGTGACAAACACCCCGGGTCTGGGAGCGGCCCAGCAGACTTTCTCCGACCTCAATGACGGGGCCAACAACTCCCTTTTCGCCTGCGGCTATGCAGTTGCCTATCCTATGGGTGTGCTGGGGATTATGATGAGCATCATCTTCCTTAGGGTGATTTTCAGAATTGACCTCAAGAAGGAGCAGAGGCAGACGGTGCAGATTGACAAGGATGCAAAGGCGGCAAAGGCCCTCAAGATAGTGGCTCCGGACGTGGGACCGGTATTTCTTGGCATTATGCTGGGAGTGCTCCTGGGTTCAATTCCGATTTTCCTCCCGGGTATGAGCGTGCCTGTGAAACTCGGTCTGGCCGGCGGTCCGCTCATCGTGTCCATCCTGATTTCCTCTTTCAGTGACAAGGTGGGCCTGAAGACCAGCATCAGTCCTTCTGCAAATATGATGATGCGTCAGGTCGGCATCACCCTCTTCATCGCGTCCGTGGGTATTTCGGCCGGAAATGGTTTTCTCCAGACCATTATGAACGGCGGCTACTGGTGGATACTCTACGCCTTCATCATTTCCACCCTGCCTATACTCGTGGTGGCTGCTTTTGCCCGTCTGGTACTGAAAATCAACTACTTCTCTTTGATAGGAATGATTTCAGGAGCGACCACCGACCCGCCTGCACTGGCCTACAGCAACTCCATCTGCGAGAGTGACGAGGCTGCGGTGGCATATTCGACGGTCTATCCTCTGTCTATGTTCCTGAGAATCATAATGGCTCAGGTGCTGGTGCTGCTGTCATAACAGTTCTCCGGAAAATCTCTGTCTTCGGGCCTATGCAGGATATTTTCAACCGAACTGAACGCCTTGTTGGAGAAAGGGTTATGGACGCATTCTCGAGTGTGTCCGTAATTCTTTTCGGAGTGGGCGGAGTGGGAAGCTGGTGCGCCGAGGGGCTGGTGCGCAGCGGAATACGCAAGCTTACCATAGTGGATTCGGACAGGGTGAGCGTTACCAATGTGAACCGTCAGCTGATGGCTACGACCAGGACCATAGGTCAGGTAAAGGTGGAGGCGCTTAAGGCCCGTTTGCTGGAAATCAATCCCGATGCACAGATTACAGCCCTGCAGAAGATTTACTCCGCTGAGACGGCTTCAGAATTCGATTTGGATTCTTATGATTATGTTATCGATGCCGTGGATTCCCTTAAGGACAAAGTGCAGCTGATTTTGAATGCAAGTGCCTCAAAAGCAACTTTTTACTGTTCACTCGGGGCGGCAGTGAAAATCGACCCGACCAATGTCCGTGTGGCTGAATTCTGGAAGGTGAGGGGATGTCCTTTGGGAGCAGCTCTCCGCAAGAGAATGAAGAGGGCCGGAAAGTTCCCCGCAAAAAAATTCTTCTGTGTCTATGACGATGAGGTCCTGCCTAATCTCGGACCGGAGCCGGTGGCGTCTTCCGAAGCCCTGACACCTGAGTCAGCCCCAGGAGACCCGGCACTTGCAAATCACGACTGGAGTGATTCCAAAGCTGTTGTAAACGGCTCTTTGGCCCATATCACAGCCATCTTCGGAATGACACTCTGCGGTCTTGTTCTGGGCGATATTTACCGCCGTTTCACAGCTATTTGAAAACAGGCATCAGGGAAGCATCAGGTTTTTTTAGCTTGCTTACTGCTCAGTTAGTTCGCGTTTTTCAAGAAAATGGATTATGTTTGCAATAATTTTAGAAATGGTATGACCAAAAGACTGTTTATCTATGCCAGATTGGCTATTGTATTTATAATGTTTATGCTTCCTTCCGTAGTTGATGCCCGGGACAAGGGGCAGAAAAAGAGAGTTTACGAATACACCCAGGAATATGCTTTTTCCGGAGTCCGTTCGATAGTTGTGAAATCAGAGTCTTCCAGATTCTACCGTAATAGGGTAACAGGGCATATAGAAGTGCAGCTTATCCAAAGCAAGGATGAGAGGGTGGTGGTTTCTATAGTCCGGGAATCCGACAGGGAGGTTTTCAAGATTGAGAAAATCGGCAACACCCTCAAACTCAATGCCGGTGACAAGGACGTTGAGGAGGCTGGTCATCCGGACAGGCCTGAAGCGGTTGTGACAGTATATACCAAGGATGTCAACCGTTTGGAACTGGGAGGTGCGAATGAACTTGTTGCGTCCGGATATTTCACAGGTAGGAGTCTGAATCTCAAAATCTATGGCGCATCGCAGGTGTTTGGACTCAGCGGACGCTGGAATGATTTGAATGTCAATCTGTCCGGGGCTGCTGATCTGTCGCTGGTGAAAGTGGATGTGTCGAATGTGGATCTGGAATGTCAGGATGCTGTGGATTGCTGCATATCCGGAAAGGGCAAGATGTTGAAGGTAAACGCTTCCGGCAGTTCGGATGTGAATGCCGAGAATTTTGTCGTGAAGGATGTGGATGCCAAGTTGAGCGGTGCAGCTGACATTACTGTCAATGCCAGCGGAAGCATCATGTATTCTCTGACTGGATCCGCCGACCTGGATTGGATTGGCGCACCGGAAATCATCAGAAAATAATACCCGTACCTGCAGGCTCTCGCAGCGGGCCGAAATCCTTATTTGATAACAAGCTTAACCGGGCAGTGGTCACTTCCCATAATTTCCGGAAGAATTGCGGCCTCTTCGAGTCTGGAATCCAGATCGCTGCTGGTGAGAAAATAGTCAATGCGCCACCCTATGTTCCTGGCCCTTGAGTTCATTCTGTAGGACCACCAGGAATAGGCATCGGTCTTGTCAGGATTGAAAAATCTGTAGGTGTCCGTGAAACCGCTCTCCAGCAGTGCCGTCATCTTCTCCCTTTCCTGCGGGGTGAAACCGGCCGATTTGGTGTTGGTTTTGGGGTTTTTCAGGTCTATTTCCTTGTGGGCCACGTTCAGGTCCCCGCAGATAATCACCGGTTTGGGTCCTCCGGCAGCCATCAGTCCGCCATCAGCCACATTCCCTGCATATCCGGTCACCATCCCGGACAGCCCCTTGGAGTGAAGTCCGCTGACATAGTCCCTGAATGCGTCTTCCCATTTCATCCTGTAGTCCAGCCTTTTGGGCAAATCCCCGGGCGTTTCTGGATTCTGAGAATTCGGCGTGTAGCAGCAAACCAGATAGAAGTCCTTGTCTTCCAGGGTGATAACCCTGCCTTCCCTGTCGTGTTCATCCCTGCCTATACCGAGATGCACCGCCAAAGGCTGTCTGCGGGTATAGACCGCTACGCCCGAATAGCCTTTTTTCTCGGCGTAGTTCCAGTAGCTTGTGTAACCGGGGAACTCGAGGTCAATCTGTCCCTGCTGAAGTTTCGTTTCCTGCAGACATACATAGTCGGCATCAAAGTCCGCGAATATGTCCGCGAAGCCTTTGCCGCAGACTGCACGCAGACCGTTCACGTTCCAGGAAATGAGTTTTGTCGCCATACTTTATTCAAATGACCATTCCGCACCGTCCTTGGTGTCTTTCACTGCAATTCCCAAAGCTTTCAGATTGTCGCGGATCTTGTCGCTGGTGGCCCAATCCTTTGCCGCCTTTGCCGCCTTTCTCTCTTCGAGAACCATTCCCATCAGCCCATCTATGACTGCCAGGGATTTTCCGCCTTCGGAAGCCTCCTCATCCTTGAGTCCCAACACTCCGAATACTATGTCGTCGAAGAGTCTGAGCAGGGCTTCCAGGTCAGCGGACTTGGTCTGGCCCGGTTTGGCAGTCTTTGCCGTGTTGATGAATTTCACTGCCTCGAATATGCCGGACAGAGCCACGGCCGTGTTGAGGTCGTCGCAGAGTGCGCTGTAGATGCTCTCCCTGATGGTGTTGACCTGTTCGGAGCATCCGTCCTCAAATTTGTCAGGCACTATGTCGGTGATGAACTCGCCGTATTCGAGAGCGGAGGCTTCGTGTCCCCTGTCGCCTTTGACAATATGACCGACTCCTGCCGCCTTGCACAGCGAAAGCAGGTCCTTATAGGCCTGCATCACCTTCTTCAGGGCTTTTTCGGCTGCCTGAAGGGCTTCGTTGCTGAAATCCAGGGTGCTGCGGTAATGGGCCTGGAGTATGAAGAAACGCACCGTCATAGGGCTGTAAGCCTGTTCCAGGAGAGGATGGGTGCCGTTGAACAACTCGCTCAAGGTGATGAAGTTGCCCAGTGATTTACCCATCTTCTTGCCGTTGATGGTAATCATATTGTTGTGCATCCAGTATTTCACTCCGGAAGTGCCCCTTGAAGCGGTGTTCTGGGCAATCTCGCATTCGTGGTGAGGGAACATAAGGTCCATTCCGCCTCCGTGTATGTCAAACTGCCGGCCGAGATATTTTTCGCTCATCACAGAGCATTCGAGATGCCATCCCGGGAAACCTTCGCTCCAGGGTGAAGGCCATTTCATCAGATGCTCGGGAGCCGCCTTTTTCCAGAGCGCGAAGTCGTAGGCAGCCTTCTTGTCGTCCTGCCCGTCGAGTTTTCGTGTGCCTTCGAGAGTGTCGTCGATAGTCCGTCCTGAAAGCACTCCGTAGCGGTGGTCGCGGTTGTATTTCTCCACGTCGAAATAGATGGAACCGTTGCTTTCGTAGGCATAGCCCGCATCCAGAATCTTCTTCACAAGCTCCTCCTGCTCAATGATATGTGCGGATGCCCTTGGCTCGATTGACGGCGGGGCCACATTGAGCGAGCGCATAGCCTCGTGGTATGCAAGCGTATATTTCTGCACCACTTCCATAGGCTCCAGCTGCTCCAGTTTTGCCTTCTTGGAAATCTTGTCTTCCCCCTCGTCGGCATCTCCCACAAGGTGTCCCACATCAGTTATGTTCCTGACATATCGCACCTTATATCCCAGATGCTGCATCAGCCTCACAAGTGTGTCGTAGGTGATTCCCGGACGGGCGTGTCCCAGATGTGCATCGCCATAGACCGTCGGTCCGCAGACATAAAGTCCCACCCGGCCCGGATTGACCGGCTCGAAAAGTTCCTTCTTGCGTGAAAGGGTGTCGGTAATATAGAGTTCTCTCATAATCTTATAATTTCAAAATCCTGCGAATATAGCGATTTTCCGGCATTGGGGAATATGAAAAATCAAAAATCCTGACAAAATTGGTGATGTTAGAAGAAGCCTATAGGGTATCAGCCAATATCGCAAACTTGTTGCGTGAAATATTTTGTTGTCAATAAGGTAATGGTTCAGCAGATGTTCCGAACGTAAACTAAATTTGAATATCAACTAATCCTCCAAAGGCTGGCCAAGGCAACTTGACCAGCCTTTTTCCGCGTCGTCATTGCCTGCCCCGACCGGCAATCCCAAAAGGAAGAGACGCCCGATCAGGTCGGGAGTGACGTGTCCTCGTTCGACCGTGATGCAGTTCGGCTGTGATGTGATACAGCTTGCCCTTCATGTGAATGGAATAAGGCTTTCCGGGTCGCAGAAGAGAGCCTTGGCAAGCCTGATTATGCTTCCTGCTTCGGCCTTGGATATGTCCTGGCTGCCCTGTTCATAGGCCTGTATCATCCTCAGGGATATTCCGCTGCGCTGGGCCAGCTGCTGTTGGGTGAGTTTGCAGTTCTTGCGCTGGCGTTTCAATGGAGAATTTCCGTTGGCATCATACTGGGCCATTCTCTTTTGAGCCGTGTCCAGAAACTTTGTAATGTCAGCCTCGTGGTAGGTGCCGTACAGCCCGTAAAGATAGTCTATTGTGATGCCTTTCTGGGCAATCTGCCTGAATGGGAGGGCTGTGTACCACTGCAGGTAGGCAAGAGCCCATCCCATCCAGTATTCTGCGGAACGCCCTGCAGGGTAATAATCCAAAATGTCAGTGTCCGTACCTGTCCTTCGCAATACTGTTTCAGCCAGTTCAATCCCGGACATACCTGCCACATATTTCGGGTTTCCGATTCCGAAATGTTCAGAAATGCCACTCGCGATGAACCGGCTGAAGAACAGCTCTGCATCCCCATCCTTCATCGTCCCGTAATCAATCATAACCCCGAGATTATGCATCGCATCCTCAAGATACATTTCACTGTAAGCGCGCATCATCATTTTTCCATCCATCTCTGATTATATCCATTACAAAAGTTGAATCAGCAAAGTCGAATTTGTCTTTGGTTTCACGGTATTCTGCCCTTGCAGCAGCATCCCTCTCCTGTTTCCTTGGATAGTATATGGCATTGTTTACCAGTTCTGCTCCTGTGAAACATATCTTGTCAAATGCTTTTTCGCTTATGAGCACCACCTGTTCTCCCAATTTGCCCAGACGCATTGCTTCTGAAAGTTTTTCCAGAGGGATGCTGTTGTTGAGGAAATCCTTGGCAAATGCAAAATAGGAATCATCCGCCCTGTACCCCGTAATTACATCGCAATCCTTATATTCCGGTCTGAATGTTTCAAGTATATATTCTTTTGCTTTTAGGGCCGCCCCGGAGGACAGGTCGAAGGTCCGGTTTTCCAGCAATACGGCCAGCCAGTTGAGTATGTGGTGCCCAGTTGAGAGGTCACAAATCCTGAGTCCCTCCAAATCAAGGCTGTAGATGTTTGCATAACCGATTGGGGAGTCTGAACTAGCCCATTCCTTGGCAAGTTCGATATTTTCCGTACAATAGAAACCTTGCCCATAGTCGTTATGGGTATTGCCAAATCCGAACAGGGGAACACTTATTAAATCCTTTGAACCGTGATACAGTATCCTTTTCATAAAACTCTCGTTATAACGATAGTGCAAAGATGGTAAAAATTTCGTAATTTTGCGCCCGTTTTGAATAGTTTTACTTTTGTTTCCGCTGCGGCGGGACGATATGGACTGGAATATGGAGAATCAGAAATCATATGCTCTCATCACAGGCGCTTCGTCAGGTATGGGGCTGGAATATGCCCGTCAGATGGCGGCAAAGGGGTATAATATATTGGTAGTCAGCAATAGGGAAGAAGACAACATCAAGGTTGCCGAATCACTCAAGGCGGAGTTCGGGGTGGATGCGCAGCCTTTCTATGCAGACCTTTCAAAATCAGAAGCCTCCCAGGCTGTCTTTGATTGGACGGTCGTGGAAGGCTACAGGGTGGATGTGCTCATCAGCAATGCCGGTCTTCTGGTATTCAACAAGTTGGAGAATATCTCGGCTGCCAAAATGGACCTTATTACCGGTGTGCATTGCCTTGCAACAGCCCATCTTTGCAGACTTTTCGGATCCCAGATGAAGGAGAGGGCTGTGGAACTGTCTCACCAGAGGATTGAAGCTGCCATTGCCGCCGGGGCCAAACCTGGCAGCCGCAAGGCCAAAAGGGCAGGCAGACTCAAGAAAGGGGAGTGCGGAAGAATCCTCATAATGTCCTCGCTTGCAGCCTACCTTCCGTATCCCACCATTTCTATGTATTCCGCAACCAAGGCTTTCTCCAAGGCTTTCGGCACGGCCATCTGGGTGGAGCTTAGGGACTGGGGCATATCGGTGACCACAGTCTGCCCTTCCGCAGTGGACACCCCGCTCATCGGCCTGAAGCCATCCCTGCGCAAACTTGCTCATAATCTGGGAGTTATGATTTATCCGCAGACCCTTGTAAAGAAGGCCCTCAGAGCAATGTTCCACGGCCGCCGCATACTCATCCCGACCCTTCTCGCCAAAATCGCCGTAGGATTCTGCAGCATCCTCCCTATGCACTGCGTAAGCTGGATAGCCCACATCCCTGTCATCAAAAAGAACGTTTACGACGCTGTGTAAACACAGGTTTACAGGCACTGCCCGCCGATGAATTCCCTGATGATGGAGGCAGGCGGAATGACCGCGATTTCTTCCGGACTCAGCGCCACCAGATAGCTCAGGAACTTGAGCAGGCGCACGGCCTCAGAATATGCCGGAGAGGTGGGGCTGATGCGTCTGAGCAGCGGCTCCGCATAGAACTTGAGCAGCGGCAATTCGAAAATCAGCGCCGAATTGAACATTATGTCCGCATTTTCCTGGAAAGGGAAGATGTTGCGGTTTTCCCCGCGTCTCACGCTGTCCCAACGAAGTATGGTCTCCTCCGGGGTTATTCCGCGAACCCTGTTGTCCCTCACGATGCGCCTGAGCAGACGGTTGTCCGTGGTTGAAATGTTGTTGTTCTCATCAATGGAAAGCGAAGTGAGCGCAGAGGCATAAATCCTTATGATTTTGGACTGGTCCACTCCCGAAACCATCTCCGGATTCAGCGCGTGGATGCCCTCCATAATCAGAATGTCGTCTTCCTCAAGCCTCATCCTGTTGCCCTCGAAACTCCTGGAGCCCGTTTTGAAATTGAATTTTGGTATTTCGATTTCCTCACCCCGAAGCAACTGGTTCAACTGAAGGTTGAGAAAGTCCAGGTCCATAGCGTAGAGCGACTCGAAATCATAGTTCCCGAATTCGTCCTTCGGAGTGTGCTCCCTGTCCACGAAATAATTGTCCAGTTCTATCACTTTCGGGTTCATACCCAGAATCTTGCACTGTTGTGCCAG
>JALFCH010000152.1 GCA_022771245.1 Rikenellaceae bacterium
AGGGAGGGCGGACCAGCTTTGTGCTGAAGATGAAATCGTTATCAGCAGTGAAAAAAGAACTATGTTTATTCTTTTCATTACTGATGGGAATTATTTGCGTACCTCCACAAGATTTGGAGTCTTAATACATTTGCTCAGATCAACTGAATAGTTTTTAAGCCCCGTGATCCTGCCAGGCTTAACAGACTTGGAAGCGGCAGAGGATTGTGCAGAAGTAGGCATTTCAATCTTAAATGCACCATTTGTATTTCCATAGAAATAGTAGGTTGTTCCACTGCTGGTCTGTGCACCATTTGGCAGATATAATGTTGCACCCTTAACCTGCAAAGTTACGACTCCGTCTGCATACGAACCATTAGGGTCATACTCAGGGTCTATACCTGCTTCAATTGCACCATATGAGGGATGAATAAAACCTATAGGCTGGACAGGCATTACCACCTCACCAGTTGTGAAATCTATAGTGTAAGAATAGTATGTGTCATCCCATAATTGACCTTTTGCAGCCTCAATCTGCTCAATAGTGACTGATTCTTTAAACATCCAGTTAACGAGCATTTCTGGACCATACGCATTAAACATCGCGAACCTGTTGGCATTATTAGGGTCCTGGTAGATATCAACTTCCACCTGTTTTGCATCAAGGCCGAACAAACCTGAAAGATAACCTTCTGTGTACTTGCCCTTTCCATAGTAATTCCAATTCTCGACCGGTTTTGCTTCTGTCGTGAAGCGTACTTTAGGAACTGTGCTCGTAATCGGATTCAATTCAGCGTCAACTGCAAATGCATAAACTACATACTCTGTCTCGGGATCGAGTGGACTTGGAGTCCATTCTTCAGTTCCAACTGAGCACAAACCTTCAAGGAAAAGTTGTTCATATGACTCATATTTATGTTCTGTATAAGACTCTCCATACTTTTCATAGAAGTATTCCATATCGGCCTGGATGAGGTCAGCGTCTGTTGTAAACTGATCAACATACGCTGCTTTCTCACAAGACAGAAGGAAATATGCAGTCTCATCAGAAGGCACGCAAGTTATATCAGCACTTTTGTAAGTAACATTCTCCACGGTGATAGTGAAACTTACATCCTTCTTTGCAGCCTGGCTGACAGAAACAACAACAGGTTCAGCGCCTTCTGCAGTGAAGGTAACATTTGCAGTACGCACTTCGGTCACCGAATTGGCCTCGACTGCAAAAGAAACCGTGGTAGGGACCTCCTCATTCTCAATAGTAGCGGAAGCAGGAGAAACCGTGAGCCAGGTCTGATCTGAAGAAGCTGTCCAGGAAACATTGGATACAACTATGACAGAAGCACTTGTAGCCTTCTCTGCAACCTCTATAGGAGCAGTGATTTCCTTAAGGTCAGTCGTAGTTACATAGAAAGATACAGGCTCTTTCCCGGCAGACTGCTTAACAGTAAAACTGTAGTCAAGTGCAGGATTCTTTTCAGTCACCACCTTGATGACAGCCTCACGTGCCTCAGCAGTTTCATTGGCTGCCACAGCCACTGTGACGGCAGTTTTAACATCCTTACCATCCTCATTTGAGACTGCTGCAGGAGTGACGCTTGCCCAAGACTGGCTTGAAGTCACAGTATAACCCAGATTCGAAGTAATGGAGAAGGTGACATCTAAACCCGCAGCTGGGACAACCACTTCATTGCCAGCTCCAAGAGAAAGACCATCCACATTCAGTTTAGGTTCTGAAACAGGACCTGTAGTGGTGCAAGCAACTGCACACACCAGTGCAGCCAACATTGCGGAAATTGTTCTTTTCATTTGATGGAATATTAATAAGTTAGTAATATTTAAATCTTAACGACAGTGCGCTCCGTGACGGTTGATCCCACCTGAACGACAACCCGGTAAATTCCGGGCGCGAAACCGCTCATATCTATCTGTGCAGGATTGAAAGCCCCCACTGTCAATGTGTTATCATAGACCTTCTGTCCTGTGGAAGAATAGATTGTTATTCTGGTCTCGGCATCTTCCCCGGCAGAGACGGTCAGGTTATCAGTAACTGTGGACGGATACACATCTGCACTGGACTCCGGCTCACGGACGACGAACTTGAAATCCAGACGACAGGTCTCGCCACGACAGTCTGTTGCCACAATGCTCACTTCATCGATACCGAAATTCAAGGAAGTCAGGGTGAGGATATTGCCTGTAGGATTGATGTTTCCGATTTTGGAATTGGTGTGGGTCACGCTATATGTGAGTGTCTCACCGTCCTCATCGTAAATGTATTCTGACATATCCAGAGTCATTGACTGTCCCCGCTTCTCCATCAGCACACCAGGAAGCGGTTTGAGAATCTTCGGGGCGTGGTTCGGAAGGATTTCGTACTTTACAAGTTTCAATTCAGTCAGGTTCTCCCCGGAGAAGCCCGTGTCGTCGGAGGCTGAAATCATAGCGGTGTAAGTACCCGGTTCTACTGCGTTTCCGACTATCGAAAGCCTGTGGACATTGCCTTCCTTTGCGATAGTGAACTTGTCTGCCTCACTGCCTTGGCGGTATGAAATGCTTACAGGGTGTCCATCAGGGTCGAAGATGCGGTAGTCCACATCCAGAGTTTCGTGGGAATGTACCTTGAAATCGCCGCTGTAGTCCGTCTCAATGACCGGCTTGTTGTTGGACTCCGTGTTGATATATTTCACCGGTGACATCCCGGAAACGTTCATACTGTAGTCACATCCCGCTATTCCGACATAGTAGGACGAATTGAAACGCAAGCCTGTAATTACCGCTTCAAGCTCATCCCCCACAGCCACTCCATCAGGCACGATATACTTCAAAATCGTCAAACCATCTTTGGAAACATTCGGCTTGAAAGACTCGATATCCTCCTTTGTCTGAGACGCAAGCAGGAAATAACTGTAGGCGCGTCCGTCAGGTGCATCCTCGTCCGCAGTGAGATCCCACTTGAATCTCAAGCCATTTGCCTGAGGCTCGACAGTATAGCTGAGGACAGGGTCCGGCGCTATCGTTCCTCCGAAATTGAAAGCCCCGAAGGCATCGAGTTTGGGACCGATTTTCGCCGAAGACAAAGCGGTACCTGCATCAGCACCACCGAGCAGACGTTCCAGGAGCATATCGTTTGTGAAACCCTGACCGCCGAAATAGGAAACCAGAAGGGCAGCCACACCGCTCACGTGAGGGCAGGCCATAGAAGTGCCCTGCATCTTGGCGTATTTGCTTCCAGTAACGGTACTGAGTACTTCATAGCCCTTGTTGGCATCTCCTCCAGGGGCACAAATGTCCACCCAGTCTCCGTAGTTGGAATAATATGCCCTCTTGTAATCGGCACCGAAAGAACCCACAGCAACACAAGGTCCGTATTCTGCAGGCCAACCGTCCGGCCAAGAGTCGTTTCCGGCAGCGAAAATCACGACTCCGCCTTTCATCGGACTGTCTGGCAACTGATTGCCATTGGAGTCACAACCTGCATATTCGATGAAATAATCTATCGCAGCCTTCATTGCTCCCACACTGCCCGCCTTGGCTTCTGCCGCACTTTTGTAAACATATCCCCAACTGTTCTGGGAAATCACGGCACCGCGGTCAGCTCCCCAGATCATAGCATTATAGGTGTCTCCGGATATGTCCTCGTCGGGATTCGAAGGATTGTCCTTGAAGACTGCACAGGAGACAAGTTTCACTCCCCCTTTCCCGTCAGAACCGCCGGCGATACCGCATACTCCAACTCCGTTGTTGTTCACTGCCCCGACAGTACCGGCCACGTGAGTTCCGTGATCGTGAGGATAGATGGTATATCCCGAATAACCGTAAACGAAACTCTTGCTGCCATTGGAGCCTGCCGGCATTACGGCATCCTTAAGGTCAGGATGGTCCAGCTGGATTCCGCCGTCCACAATTGAGACAATAACTTCAGGACTGCCTGCAGTGTATTTCTCCCACACAGGAACGACGTTGATGTCGCAACCGGCAGACATTCCGCTCTTGGAACCGTCATTATAGTAGTGCCACTGCTCTGAGAAACGGGGATCGTTGAACACGGCTGTGCTCTTGATTTTCCTCATAGGTTCAGAGTACACCACTCCCGGGATGGCAGCAAGTCCATCCACAGCCTTTGTCGAGGAGAACTCGGGATTGTAGGAAATACGGTACCACCTGTGAAGCCCTGCCTTGCGGTGACGAGGCTCCCATTCTCCGCCGTCGTCATAAAGACGTCTGACGGAAGTCACGCCAAGAGACTCGAACACCACGGCTGCATCTCCTGCCTTGGTGCTGAGGAAATTGCCTTCAGCAAAGTCCTTTTCCACCTGAGCGGTGAACTCTTCGCTGAACTCCACTATCGCCTCGCCCTGAATCAGACAGGATTCTTCCGACTTCTGAGAACTGACCCCGGAATCAACCTTGACCGCTTCCTTCGTACAGGAAACGGTCAGAGTCAAAGCCAGGAGTATAAACATTCTATGTTTCATTCAGATTATTTCTTGGTCCATTTGTAACCTGATGCAAGATCTCCGGCCGTATATCCGTTTGGTTCAAAGGTATCATACTCCAGAAGCCAGAGATTTATTAGCTTATCAAGGACAAGAACGCCCTCACCGGCTGTGAGAGTGATGTCTTCCTTGCTCTTGAGTTGAGCCAAAGAGCCGGCATCACATCCCCAGGCAACCCAGCACGCGCCCACAGTATCACCGAAATTGTAGGCATTGAAAGGCTGGAGTCCATAGATGTGGATCTTGGACATATTCTTGTCGAAGAAGCCGTATAGAGGATACTTGAAAGTCATTTTGTTTCCGTTGGCAAAACCCATCACACCGTTTGTAAAAATACAGTCTGCGTCAGGATATTCAGCTTCAGGGTCGGCAGACGGGTCGTATTCAGCGAGATCAAATGTGAATGAGACAGCTTTGCCGTCGGAATCAGTACCAGCGCCCTCATAAGAACCTATGAGTTTTGGAAGGCCACCGTCGTTGTCAATAATCATACAGGAACATTTGCTGTATGCTCCGAGATTGATTTTTTCATCTGCCGACTCCTTCAGTTCGACAGTGAAAGTGAGATTTCCGGTTTCGGTGCCGGTATAATCTACAATCTGGATGCGTATTGAGTCATTCACTTCCTTGTCGATATTGCTGACCGTAAGGACTCCCGTATTGTCCGGGTTGCCGAAACGGTCCACGACCTTGTAGTTGACACCTTCAGAGGCAGTTCCAGGAGTCACGCTATAAGTAAGAACGCACTCATCAGCCCCATAAAGATGCACAGGGATTTTTACCAGAGCGGCATCCTCCGCAACACTTACGCTTGTGGTGGTGAAGCTGAGTATGCTTGCATCCACAAATTTCGCCTTGTTGCAGGCCGCAATAGAGAGCAGCGCCGCTGCCAAAGCCATATATCCTGTAATTCTTTTCATAATAATCTTCATTTGCACATCATTTAATCAACTGAGACTGAAGAATAACCGTCGTTCTGCACGAGATTGGCATTCACCTTGAGCTCATAAGCCGGAATAGGCCAGCAGAGGTGGTAGTCATTTGCAGGGAGGCTCTTGTTAACATATCCGTTAGTGACTATCAGCACATTTTTGGCAAGTGCACCGGCCTGGCCTTCACGGCTGGAATAGCCCAATCCCCATCTCTTGAGGCACTCAAGACGAAGTCCATCTCCGACAGTCTCGCGGAACCATTCCTTCTGGATGGCCTCGAGAGTGATGCTGGCTGTAGGGGTTGCGCCTCTCTTGCTCTGGAGAGTGGTGAGCTTGCTCATTGCCTGAAGCTTCTTATTGGCCTTGAAAGCTGCTTCTGCTGCCACGAGATACATTTCAGGCAGTGCAAACGGCTTTGGTGCTATGTGACCGTCAATGACTCCGCTGGCGTTGAGAGCTGTGTTTCCCTGATATTTGACGAAAACATAGAATGCGCCCTGATAGTAGGAACCATTGCTCTTGAACGGTATATTTGCAGTGTCGTTGAACCAATACTTCAGACGGAGGTCAGTTGCATCATAAGCACTTACGAGAGTCTTGGAAGGGATGTAGCCCGAACCGAAAGCATCTTTCGTAGGGGAATTGGAATCGGCACCGTAGTTGATGTACTCGCCGTATCCGCCCACAAGCTCTTTCAAAGAAGCCGGAAGCATCATAATGGCCTCCTTGCCGGCATCCTCAAAATATTCTGCAGCAAACTGCTTCTCATCTTCGCAAAGTGCGTAGGCAGTATTGGAAATCACAGTGTCGGCATAGGCGTAAGCCTTTTCGTAGTTCTGAGTGTCGAGATGCCAGTTCGCATACATGCAGCGAAGTACGTCCACATTGAAATACTGAGATCCAGCCTCACCTTCTTCATCCTTGAGGATGCTGTATGCATCATCGAGGTCAGACTTGATCTGATCATAGACAGCCTTCACGCTTGCCCTTTCCGGACGAGAGTGCTGGTCGTAAACGAGCTCAATCGGCACGCAGAGGTCAGTTGCAGCGGTGGCAGGATTGTATGCCTTGCCGAAACGTCTTGCAAGCTGCAGATATGACCAGGCACGGGCGGCCTTTGCATCAGCCATAAGATGGTCAAGGGCATCACCATAAATTTCCCTGTCGAGGGTGGACATAGGCACCTGCTCAATGGCAATGTTGTAGTTCGTGATGGAAACATAGAGGGAATACCAGAAATCGGTCACATACTCATCGGCTGAAGTGAATGAGCCGTCGAGACGGTGCAGACCACCAAGACGGTTTCCGTATTCCGTCGTTGCGTTGAAGGCATCGAACATCACGTCGTCCGCCATCTTGTAGGTTCCGGACTGGCAGGCGCGGAAATGTGCATACACTCCCCTGTCATAGCTATCCACGTCCTCTTTTGTCTGAATCATAGGCACATCCTTATCGTAAGGAATGGCGGTGTCGGGATACAGGTCCAGATTGCAGGAGACAATGCTGCCGAGTGCCAGAACAATTGACAATGGTTTCAATATCTTGTTTTTCATCTTTATCTGTATTTATGTTTTAGAATTTTATTTCAACTCCTCCGAGAATCTGGAGTGTATTGCCCGGAAGACCAATGGTCAGGTTGCTGTCCACTTCAGGGTCCATACCGGTGTACTTGGTCACTGTCCAGAGGTTACGTCCTGTGAATGAGAATTGTACGCCCTTGACAACATTCTGGGTACCGAGAGCCTTTTTCGGGAGAGAATAGGCTATCTGAAGATTTTTCAGACGGAGGAAGGATGCGTTTTCAAGCATGTGAGTGTCGGGCTGCATCACATAGCCCTTGGACCAGTCAGGATACTGTGCATCCCTGTTGTACGGGGTCCAGAAATCAGAGACGCTCTTTATCTGGTTGTCACCTGCAAACTGATTAGGGTTGGCGTAGAAATATGCATCGTTGTTGATGAGATATTTGCCTCCGAAATAGGAGAAGTCTATGCTTACTGAAAGGCCTTCCCAAAAGCCCCTGAGACCGAAACCTCCGCTGACAGGCTCGTGCCTGCGTATGCCGGAGTTCTGGGTCAGCTCCTCTTCGTTAAAATCCTTGGTGACTCTGCTCGGATCCATTGTGCAGACATCCTTGTCCTTGCCCGGAAGATACCACATCGGGGCACCGTCTTCGGGATCCACTCCCGCATAAATCGGGTAGTAATACATCACAGGCTTGCCTACCACATACGCAACTCCGGTACCGGCTATTTCCCAACGTTTTCTGCCGTCGAAAAGTTCGGTCACCTTCTCGGAATTATAGTTGAAGGTGGTATTGAATGTGAGTCCGTAGTTCTTGGCCTTGAGTATGTCCACTCCGATGGTGATGTCCACACCTGTGTTCTGGAGGGAACCCACGTTTGCTGAAACGCTTGAGAATCCTGTGGTGTACGGCTGAGGCACTGACATAAGCATATCCGAAGTCACCCTGTTGTAGAATGAGATTTCAGCATTGAGCATATCCCAGAATCGGCCTTCCACCGTTGCTGTGAGCAGCTTCTGCCTCTCCCAAGTCAGGCTTTCATTGGCAGGGTGTTTGAGATAGAGATAGGTCTTTCCATCATATTTGCTTGAACTTGCAGCAATAAGACCGAGGTGCTCATAGTTGCCGATGTTGGCATTACCCTGGGTACCGTAGCTGAGTTTGATGGACAGGTCGTTCACTGCCTTCACGTCCTTGAGCACGTTCTCATTCTTGAGATTCCACATCAGACCAACGGCCCAGAAAGGTGCCCAGCGGTTGTTCTTACCGAAACGGGAGGATGCGTCATAACGTACGGTTGCATCCACGAAATACCTTTCCTGATAGTTGTAGTCTGCGTGTCCGAAGAATGAAAGGAAGGCATATTCAGACTTGCTCTGGCTCATCGATAAGGTTCCCTCCTTACCGTTCTGAATATTCATCAGGCGGTCATCGGTCTGGCCCTGGGAGGAACTGGCGTGGCTCTTGTAAAGGTATCCAATTCCCTCCTGACCTGCCAGTACGGAGAATGAATGTCCCTGGTCGAAGGTGTAGCTGTACTCGATGGTGTTGGTGATGGTATTCTTGGTGTAGAAATAATCACCGAGAAGCCTCTGGGACTCATTAGCGAAGGAAGCGGAAGGAAGGAGGCACGCGTCTCTCTTATCCACATAAGAGTCAGTTCCGAGACGGGATGTGATGATGAGGTCCTTGTACGGCTCTATTTCAAGATATACGGAACCGTTGACACCATATCTGTTGTAAACATCCTTTCTCTTACTCATATAGTATGCCGGATTCACAAGGCCGTTAGGATACTGTTCCTCATACTCCTTGCCTGTCTCAGGGTCTATTGCCGGGTGGAGAGGGTTGATGGAATAGGAAAGACCTCCGGAGGTGTAATTTCCGGAAAGATCGCCCGAGTTGCTCCAGTTAGGGTTCTGCTGGTCTTTGGTGACATATCCTGTGAGGTTCACTCCGGCTTTGAGCCAGTTGGTAGGGCGGGCCTGCACATTGGAGCGCAGGGTGTAACGGTCGTAGTAGTTGCCCACGGTGTTACCGTCCTGATGGAACTGGGATGCACTGACCATATAGGCCACTTTCTCGCTACCGCCCTCGATGGTCACGTCGTTCTGGCACTGCAGACCGTTGAGGTTCTGGAAATACTCGTGCCATTTGGTGTTGGCTGTGAAACCCTTTGCGGTGTAGGTGTCATATATTGCCTGAGGAGTCATGATTCCGGCACGAATCCAGAAGGATTTGAGTTCGTCTCCGCTCATCATATTCTCGTAGAACTGCTTGTTTGCAAGAGTTGAGAGACCCCACTGGCTGTGAACCGTAACGCTTGCCCTCTCGTTGAAATGGCCTCCCTTGGTGGTGATGTAAACCACACCGTTTGCTCCGAGGGAACCGTACACTGAGGTTGAAGATGCGTCCTTGAGGACAGTAATCGACAGGATGTCGTTAGGGTTCAGGTTCATAATCATAGTGCTGGAGGATTGCACACCGTCAATGATGAACAGAGGTTCGCTGCTGCTGGAAAGTGAACCAACACCGTGAATCTTCATCGATATGGAGTTGTCACCGGCCACACCGCCCGTACTGAGCACCTGCATACCGGCAACCTGTCCCTGAAGAAGGTCCAGAGGAGACTGTGAAGCCGAATTCTTTACGATGTCGGCCTTGACGGTGGTGACTGCACCAACCTGGTTTCCGATTTTCTTGGATGAACCGTAGCCGACTTTCACTGCAGCCTCAAGGAATTGGGAATCGATGTCAAGTGCAATGGTGATGGTCTTCTGACCCTTCACCTGAACTTCCTTGGTCTGATATCCGACTGATGAAACGACAAGCACTGCATTCGGGGATGCCTTGATGGTGAAATGTCCATCCAGGTCCGCCGCAACACCTTCTGTAGCTTTAGCGTCCTTGACTATGACGCTTGCTGCAGGAATTGGCTCGCCTGTTGAAGAATCAATGACAGTACCTGTCACGTTTTGTGTCTGGGCATAGGCTGAAAGACCTGCTGCCACGAACAAACTGGTAAGGAGAAGCTTGATTTTCCTCATTGCTTTACCAAATTTTAATTAAACTTATAATACCTCTAATTTGTATCTACCTACAGGCAGCACTACGGAAGAATCCTTACATAATGCTGACCACTTTGCACAAATAAACGGGCGTTTATTCGTGCGCGAACTACAAATGTCCGCATAAAATTTGATAAATGCAAATCTTTTAACTATTGCAATTCAATGAGTTAAGTATTTATTTCTTTGTTTCTTAACCGTTTTGAGTTAAATTATTTAACTTTTTATGGTGTAAAACTTATGATTTTTAACGAATGGATATGAAATCGTTTTATGTATAAAATGTAAAAAATTACATTTCAACAGTCCCCAGACATCAAAAGCAAATCGAGACGGGAAATTTCTGTACATATTATAAGGTCTCCCGAATGAAGAGTGCAAACCACGGGGCATACATCTCCCAGAACAGCTGGGGATATATCGATTTGACAACATCAGTGGGAGCCGATTATAAGAGGAATTTCCTTAGGTTATTCTTTCTGAGACTTGCGTGATTTACGGCTTCCGGATTTGCTCTTGCCGGATCCGGAAGTTTTCTTTTTGGAGGAGAAACTGGTGGTCTTGATTCTTCTGGACTTGGAAGATGACTTCCCGGCTGCC
>JALFCH010000160.1 GCA_022771245.1 Rikenellaceae bacterium
AACTGATTCATTGCAGGCGACACTGAAAGTCAATGCAAGTGTGCAAAGTATTGTATTTCTTGTTTTCATTTCAATTCACGAATTAAAGTCCAATGCTCAAACCGAAAGTAAAGGTTCTCGGGATAGGATAGGTGTAGCCCAAACCTTCAGGGTCAGCTCCGGTGTAGGAAGTGATGGTGAAGAGATTCTGCGACTGGATGAAAAATCTCAGAGTGCGCAGATGGCATTTCGAAAGCACTTTTTCCGGAAGAGTATATCCCAGGGTGACATTCTTGAGTTTGATGTAACTGCCGTTCTCCACAAAGAAATCGGAAGACTGGTTTTCGTTATTGTTGCCGTTGGTGGTGAGTGCAGGCACATTGCTGTCGTACACGCCCGTCTTTTCATAGACTTTCCAGGCATCATAGGCCTCAAGCAGTCGTGTGGAGTGGTTTCCGTTCCAATAGGCCCAGAGGTCGGTGTAGAATTTGGAATTGTTCCAGGCCTGTCTCACCATACCGTTGAAGAAGAGGGACAGGTCGAGGCCTTTCCAGGACATGGAAACATTGAGACCGCCTATGAATTTCGGCTGGTCGGACCCGAGAACCACGCGGTCCTTGGCATTGATGATCTTGTCGCCGTTGGAGTCCACATACCTGAGCCGGCCCACTCCCGGTGCACCGTACTGCACATTGTAAGTGGAAGTGTATTCATCCACCTCAGCCTGGGTACGGAATACTCCGTCGGTCTGGTATCCGAGCCAGGAACCGAGGGCATAACCCACATTTGAGATATTGTCTCCGTTGCCGCAACCCCAGGTGTAATAAACATCCTCAGGGAGCTGTGTGATGCGGTTTTTGTTGAAAGAGCCGTTGAAACTGATGTCATAGTGGAAGTCCTTCACGCTGTCTCTCCAGCCGATGGTGAACTCGAATCCCCTGTTGCTCATAGCAGCCACATTCTGGAACGAATATCCTCCCTCTCCCAGCACAGCGGCATAGGCAGGTTCGTAGAGCATATCCTTGGTCTGCTTGTCGAAGAAGTCGAAACCGGCAGTGAGACGGCTTGAAAGAAAGGCCATATCCAGTTGAACTGTTCAGCATTACTGGTCTCCAACTCGTTTGTGTCCACGGAACGGGAACCTTCCTGCCATCTCGGAATAAAGGTCGAATTCTCCTCGTTGTAATAATTGACACCGAAATTGGAACGGAGCACGAGGTTCTTCACAGGCTCCACTTCAATGTATGCGTTGCCGAAGACCCTCCAGTACACGTGCTTGTTGGCAGCTTCGTTGTCCGTCAGTCTGACCGGATTTGCGGAGTCGTTGAGAATGTCCACATAGCCTCCGCCATAACTGCCGTCATCTGCATAGACCGGCACCATAGGCATAAGCTTGAATATCGTCTCCTCGATTCCTCCGGGGGCGTTGTGGGTGGTCCAACGGGTCACAGCCAGATTCTCGCCTATCCTCAGGCGGTTGTCAAGAAAATGGTAATCACCGGAAAGCCTGGTGTTGAAACTCTTGTAATCGGTGTTGCGGCACATTCCGTCGTGGTCCATATAATTGACTGAGAGAGAGGAACCTCCATTTTCGCCTCCACGGGCAAGGGAGAGGTTGTAGTTCTGCATCAGAGCTGTGGAGTAGATTTCCTTTGCCCAATCCGTGTCTGCAACCTTCATAGTCTTGTTGCCGCTGGTGTAGGTCTGGGCAATAACCGGAGTATCCCCGTTGCCGAAGATGGCTGAGTTCGGATTGTTGCCGTTATTGCCGTTCTGATAGGCCTGCCAATAGCAGTCCGCCCATTGACGGGTGTTCAGAAGGTCTATCCCTGTGGAAAACATCTGGGCGGTGAGGCTCATATCGAAATTCACCTTGATTTCGCCTTTCTTGGCTTTCTTGGTGGTGATTATGATGACACCGTTGGCTGCCTGGGCTCCATAGATGGCTGCGGATGAGGCATCCTTGAGCACCTGGATGGATTCAATATCCGAGGAAGCCACGATTGAACCCACATTGTCTCGGGTTGGCATTCCGTCAATCACATAGAGAGGACTGGAGTTGTTGATGGTGGTGGTACCGCGCACGAGAGTGGAGGTGTTTCCGCCGCCCGGAGTTCCGTCTGTGGTAACATTCATTCCGGCCACCCTGCCCTGAAGGGCCTGCATAACGTTTCCGGTCGGTACATCTGCAACGTCTTTCATCTTTACGACAGATACGGAACCGGTGAGGTCGGCCTTCTTTTCGGCCATATAACCGGTCACCACCACTTCTTCAAGGAAATTGACGTCGTCTTCGAGAATTATGTCCATCTGCGGTGCGGCATCATAGACAACTGTTTTCATTCCGACTGATGAGAACTGGAGTTTGGAACCTGTGGGGCGGTAATCTGGAATTTTCCGTCGATGTCGGTAATGGTTCCGGCATCCGTTCCCACGATCATCACTGCTGCTCCGATGACAGGCTCACCAAAGGTCTTGTCTGTGACTGTTCCACTGACATTGATGTCCTGGGCAGACACGACTCCGACAGTCAGAATCATCGTGAGAGCACAAAGGCATAGACTGCGTAGTGTTTTCATATTATGTGGTTTTATACTTTATTTAGTAATACGAAAATAATAAGTTGCGTCAGATTTGAATTGGATTTTCGAGATCAGATTTTCACCCGAAGATGGAGCATAGCCGTAGCTATGTGACTGATGAGGGAGGAAATATGGACCGAAAAGATTTTCAAAGATGATGCAGGTTATTTTTTGAGGATTACTTACATCGTCCTATCCGGACAGTGCAAAAGTAGGCACGAAGAGGTGAACGGCAGGCATAATTTTGTGACTGTCATTCGCAAAAAAGTTGCAATGCAACAAATTTTCAAGCAATTGCAACAAATATTACTCAAGTTCTCGGAAGTCCTGAAATCCTTTATCGCAAGTGCGGAACTGGAGGAACATCATTTTTTGTCTGTGGGGAGTCTGTTGAAATAGTCCCTGTAGCATTTTGAGAAATACGAGGCAGATGAGAAACCCACCCTGTAGGCTATTTCGGAGATATTCAGACCTGTCTCGGAAAGCAACTTGTCTGCCTTTTCCAGCCTTGTTCGGCGGATGATTTCCACCGGGGATAGCCCGGTTACAGACTTGACCTTGCGGTACAGGTGGGCACGGGACATACACAGTTCTGCACTTATGTCTTCCACTGAAATGTCGGGATTGTCCAAGTGCTTGTCCAACACGCTATAGAATTTCTGCATGAATTCGGAATCGCGGCGGGAAAGATGGTCGGATTCTTCCTGGCAATCTCCGCTCAATTCTATCAGTTTGTCCCTTTCCATTTCCAACTCATCCCTCTGTCTTGCAACAGTTTCCATTTCATATTGCAATTTTGCGTTCAGAAGTTTTTTCTGTTGATAGGCTCTCGCGTAGAATGAAAGCAGGAACACGAAAATGGCGAGAAAAAGAAGCACGAGCCCGAGTATGATTTGCTGAAGTTTGAGGGAATCCCTCATTTTGCCGGCCTGGGCATTCATAGTTTTGAGGTAGCCTGCCTGCCGGATGACTTCTTCGTGCTGAAGCAGGAGGATAGAGGCATTCTCAGGGGTGACTATGCTCGACTGCAACAGGGTTTCCTTAGGGTAGTCCCTACCCCGGAGTATGTCCAGCGCGAGAATCATAAGTTCGTCTCCGTGAGTGGGATATATGGCCGAAGCCGAAAGTGTGGAATCTGCAACAAGCCCCATTCCCCCGTCGGGTTCAGGAAGCGCATCGACCCCCACAAAAAGTGTGTTTGAGATATCTCTCCCCGCCTGCATCATAGCCCTGCGCGCCCCTAATGCCATTCTGTCGTTGCCCCCGAAAACGGCATCCACCTCTCCGTCATATCCGGAAAGAATTTGCTTCATTGCCGTTTCTCCGCTTTCTTCAGTCCAGTCTCCATATTCACAGCGGACAATTTCAAGACCGGGAAAACGGCTGATTGCACTGACAAAGCCCTCGTGCCTCTCTGCTGCCGGGGAAGAACCCCGAAGCCCTATTATCTCCACTATTTTTCCCTTCCCCTGCAATTTGTCTGCGATAAAGAGACCGAGCATATTGCCTATCTGGCAGTTGTCAGCTCCCATAAAGGCCGTGTATTTACGGGAATCTGTCTTCCTGTCAAAGAGAATGACCGGAATTCCGGCTTCATAGGCCTTGTCTATCTCGTCGGACAGCAGGTCGGTCTGGTTTGGGGAAACTATAAGCAGATCCGCTCCCGAGGACAGAAGGCTGTCTATCTGTCTCTTCTGAATGTGGCTGTCATCATTTGCAGATGCGAAGCGCAATTCCACTCCTTCATTGAAAAAGGTTGCCATTTCCAGCTCCTGTTTCAATTTCTGCCTCCAAGAGTCTTCGGAACACTGGGACACGGCTATGATATAGTTCTTTTTTGCATCAGCGCAGGAGGTTACAGTCAAGAGGATAACTGCAAATATCAGGATAGCTCTTTCGAAGATGAAGTTGTTGTGCATAATCAGGTTATTAATTCTTCTAACAGGTTAACTTTCCTCATCGGAATGCAAACATAATCAAAAATGGAAGAAAATACTTAACTTTGCCCGGCTAATTTTTTAACATATATTTATATGGGAGCATTTCACGCATACGACATAAGGGGCATATGGAACGTCGATTGGGACGCGGAGATTGCCTATAAGGTGGGATATTTCATCCCGGAACTTCTCAAGACTGACAAGGTGCTGCTGGGAAGAGACTGCCGCCTGTCCTCGGACGAGGTGCACGACGCGGTGGTCAGGGGCGTAAACGACGCTGGGGCAGATATTTATGACATAGGACTAAGCACCACGCCTATGGTATATTTCGGTACGGCAAACTACGGATTCAGCGCATCGGTGCAGATTACGGCTTCGCACAATCCGGGCGAATACAATGGAATGAAGGTTTCGACTGTCAATGCCGCAGCCATAGGCTTCGATGCCGGATTGGGGCAGATCAAACAGTGGATAGACGAGGGCAGACCTTGCCCTGTGGCCTCCAAAAGAGGAACTGTCTATCAGAAAGATATACATCAGGACTATCTCAACTTCCTGCTCAAGTACAAGGAGGATTATTCATCGCTCAAGATTGCGATGGACCTCTCCAACGGAATGGCAAATCTCTATGCCAAGGAAATTTTCGGGGAACAGCCTTCATATATCTTCGACACCATTGACGGACGATTCCCGAATCACGAACCGAACCCGCTCATTCCTGCGAATGTGGTTGCACTTCAGGAACTTGTGAAGAAAACCGGTGCGGACATAGGTGTGATTTACGACGGGGATGCGGACAGGGTGATGTTTGTGGACGAGAATGCAAAATTCATATCTCCGGACCTTATGATTGCGGTTCTGGGGCATTATTTCCTTGAGAGAAGAGGAGAGAAAGGCATTGTGCTCCAGGACATAAGGAGTTCCAAGGCAGTTGGCGAATACCTTGCACCGATGGGAGCCGAGATGAGAACCTGGAAAGTGGGACGGGCGTTTGCGGCAAACAAGCTCCGTGAATTGGACGGAGTCTATGGCGGTGAGCTGGCCGGACATTATTACTTCCGCGATTTCTTCTATTCCGACAGCGGACTTTTGGCATCCATAATCGTGCTCAACGTGGTGGCTCAGATGAAGGCCAAGGGCATAAGTATCAGCCAGTTGATTTCCAAAATCGAGAAGTATCGCAATTCCGGAGAAGTGAATTTCAAGGTGGAGGACAAGAAGGGAGCCATGGAGGCTGTGAAGGAACATTTCACGGCTGAGGAAACTCCAACTGCATTTATGGATTTCGACGGCTACAGGGTCGAGTTCCCGGATTGGTGGTTCAATGTACGTCCTTCCAACACAGAGCCTTACCTCAGGTTCATCTGCGAGGCGACTTCGGAAACATTGCTGGCCGAAAAGCTTGAGCAGGTGAAAGATATAATAGTAAACCGTTTCGGCGGACAGCAGAAATAGCCGGAGGTTGCTCAGATGAACAGAATTGCAATATTGACAATAGTTGCCTGTCTCCCGCTTTGCGCTTGGGCGCAGAATCATTCAGGTGCGACGGCTGCCCTGATTTTTCCGAAGACCGAAACTGAGATTGTGCCGCGCTTCCCCAAGCAGCCGGTCAAGTCACTCATATGCTCAGAAAGCGACCCCATCGATACGCTTGACACACAGGCAGATTTCGTGAAGGTGGTGCTCTACGGAGACGGGACCTGGAAGTACATCAAGACCAAGGAATACTCCGAGGATAAGGACTTGTTCACATCCAATTGGAATACAAGTTATGCAGATCCGTATAGGATTGCCTGGGATTCCCTGCCTTCGCACAATCCGATTATGCTGGTGGACAGCCTGAGCCATTATGCCTGTCCTTATCAGGGCAAGGTGAACCCTCGCGGGAAGTTTGGGCCGAGAAGGGGCAGAAGGCATCAGGGCGTGGATTTGCCACTGGCGACCGGGACACCCATTTACGCGACATTCAACGGAAAAGTGAGGGTCTCATCGACAATGAAGGGCTATGGCAACATAGTGATTATCAGACACGAGAATGGTCTGGAGACATTCTACGGGCACCTTTCCAAGAGGAATGTAGAATCCGGTGACTGGGTTAATGCCGGGGATATCATAGGTCTTGGCGGCAATACGGGACGTTCAACCGGACCTCACCTGCATTTCGAGACGAGGTACAAGGGATATGCATTTGACCCTCAGTGGCTTATTGATTTTGAGACAGGCACCTTGAGACACAGAATGTTCGTGCTCAAGAAGAAGTATCTGAGCCAGTACAGCAATTATGAACAGAATTTTGACGATGAGTTCAAGACTGCCGAAGAGGATGCTGCAGAAGAGGCTGCACTCAAGGCAATGAAGTGGCATACGGTCAAGTCGGGAGATACTCTGGGGAAGATTGCCCGTAATAACGGGACTACGGTCAATGCTCTTTGCAGGCTTAACGGCATCAAGTCCACATCTACACTTCGGATTGGGCAGAAGATTCGGGTGCGGTGAGTGGCGACTGCTAACAATCTTAAGTGCATAAATGTCAATAAAGGAGCCGTTCCCCAAAAATGGAACGGCTCCTATGCGGATGGGTGGAACAATTAGAAACTCACTTTATTTTTTACGATAATGAGTTCTAACATAAACCTTTCTGCCATTGATCATCCTGAAATGACCTCTAACGAGAACAGGTTCTCGAGTTGCCTCCTTGCACTCTGTACAAAGGCGCTCGCTAGTGCTAATATTAATTTGGATAAGATTAATTTTCATAAGAAATTGATTTAACTAGTTATGCGAGCAAGGAGCGGCTATAAAAGAGTACATCATCCGCATACTTTCAAACAAGAATAGAGCACCTGCAAAAATGCAAATGCTCTAAAACTATTAGCCTTTGCGAGCGTCGCAAACTAGCAAATCTATCTTATCCGGCACAAAGGTAAGGAATAAAGCAAATAATACAATAAAAAGTTTAGGAAATTTTTACATAATTTTTTGCAAATTATTTCTCAAGATTTTAAGTTTTGGCACGGTCATTGCAAGTCATTTTGCTCGGTTATTAGTTTTAGTGTTATTAATTATGTGGTTAGTATGAGGTGTCCTCGCGTGAGCGACGACAGCTCATTTTTTTTGCGTAAAACGCAAAAAAAATGAGCTTAAGCTTCCTACCCCCAGTCACTTCGTGACAGCCCCGGTGGGGCATACCGAACCGTCGAAGGCGGTTCGGGCGTCTCCGAGACTACATTGCATTCCGTCTCTCCAACGCTACGGCTTGAGCCGTATTGCGCTTTGCGCAAGAATTCCAGAAGATTATTTATGCAAACTGGACGCGCAAAAAAAATGAGCTAAAGCTTCCTACCCCCAGTCCGGCTTTGCCTGACAGCCCCGGTGGGGCATACCGAACCGTTAATCACGGTTCGGGCGTCTCCGAGACTACATTGCATTCCGTCTCTCCAACGCTACGGCTTGAGCCGTATTGCGCTTTGCGCAAGAATTCGGTATAATTGCCAAAAGTGGTTGGTAAAAGTCTCGTAAATTGGTATAATTCAGAAGATTATATAGATTAGATGAAAATGTTTTCATCTAATGAGTGATAAGTCAAAAATAAGAAGGCGTCAAAGGTGTCCAAAATGTGGGTCATTAGACGTAAATAAATGGGGCATCCGCAATGGAGTCCAAAGGTTCGGATGCACATGCACTGCTACCACTGCAGTTATGTTTATCGGTAATTGTTATCATATACCTAAGTATTTATGGTACTTTGTTGGAAGCAATTTTCTTAATATCAAAATGAAGACTACAGTCAAGAACAAAGCTAAAGACCATTGCAGTAACCAACTATCAATAGGTAATCGCTTCACAAAGAAACTAATGAAATAGCAATGGACAAGATAGATGCCGAAAGAAAGGCTACCTATCCAAATAATAAATCTATAAATAGCACCTGTTCGTCTGATTAGATTTTCCACTTTGTTTGAGAACATCAGGAATATCATTCCTGCAGAATAAATGAATGAGGACGGTTTGATTCCTACACCTTTGCCATAATGGTCGAGCAAGTAATCTGTCTCAATAACGGAGAGAATAAATCCTAAGACGGCAATAACCATAGGAAGAATGATTGAATAATTTCTTTCCGGCTTATGACCTATCATAACTCCCAACACAAAGAACATCAGCCAACATGGGAGTGGACCTGCATAAAGAATCAGTGGTATCCCTTTACCTTGAATGGTATTCATGTACATTACTCCTGCTATCCACGCAAATGAAATAAGGCAACTTACAATTACCACCCTACGCTTATTTCCTGATATATAGTTGTTTATAACAGGAAGAACTACATAGCACTGCATTATGAAAGCTACAAAATAGTAGATGGAAAGTCCACAGCTCAAAAGCAATATTGTTTGCTTAATAATACTACTGCCAGAGTATAGTGCTATCGCATATAGTGGCAGTGACCAAACCAACACCGGCAGATAAACTTTGGAGAATTTCTTTTTTAGGAAAAAGAGATAATCATCCTTATTCTCCATTCTCTTCTGGGATAGGCAGTATCCTGAAATAGCAATAAATAGAGGAACAGCTGTATTAAGCAGCTGTCTAACTACTGTGCTGTCCTTTCCCAATGTATAGGTATGAATGCCCACCACCATCATGATGGCAAGGCCTCGCAGGAAATCAAAATATGTATTTCTTTTCATATCCTAATATTTAATAATCTAAGACCTTTGTCTTGATGGTTGATCTGAGTGCCGTAGTATTGAGCGCCCACTGATATCCACACAGAAATGGACAATGAAAACTGAATAGGCAAGAGCACCCAGTTCGTGGAGCCTGCCGTTAAAGTCATTTCTTCCTGAAAAAGAAAGACTTCTGCTGCTTCTTGCGGTCCGGATTGCGTTCCACAAAGACTTTTTCCATTGTGGAGGGGTTCAGGCCCGTGTAGAACATTACGGAGGAGGTGGTCATTGGGGTCGGGGTGAAATCCTGGACCTGGTCCATATACAATCCCTTCAGGGCAGGATTGCTGGAAAGGTTCTCCATTTCCCTCATTCCGCAGCCCGGATGGGAAGAAATGAAATAAGGCACCAATTCGCAATTCCTTTCAGATTTGCTCACGATGGCATCGAACTCCTTGCGCAACCTTTCAAACAGGCGGAAGGAGGGCTTTGCCATCAGTTTGAGAACGCAATCCTCGGTGTGCTCCGGCGCCACTTTCAGACGTCCGGAAGTATGGTCCAGAATCAGTTCCTTGAGATACGGGCGGGAGCTCTCGTCCACGAAGCCCTTTTCGTCAAGAAAGAGGTCGTAGCGTATGCCGCTTCCAATGTAGGCGTGACGTATGCCCTTGACTGCGGCAATGCGGGAATAGAGCCGGAGAAGACGCTCGTGGGAACGGTCCAGATTCTTGCAGGGAGAGGGAAAGAGGCAGGATTTGCGGCGACAGCGCTCACAGATTGACACGTCCTTGCCGTGCATACCGTACATATTCGCCGTAGGGGCCCCGACATCGGAAATATTTCCCGCAAAGCCCGGCAGATTATTGAGTTCCGCAATTTCCCTCAATATGCTTTCCTCGCTTCTGGATTGGATGAATTTTCCCTGATGGGCGGCTATGGTGCAGAAATTACAACCCCCGAAACAGCCTCTGTGAGTGTTCACCGAGAACTTTATCATATCGTAGGCGGGTATGCGCTTGCCCTTGTATCGGGGATGCGGGAGTTTGGTGAAAGGCAGGTCCCAGAAAGAATCCATCTCCTGTGTCGTGGCAGGGGGCAGAGTCGGGTTTATCTGCACATATCCCTTTCCCACAGGCTCCACTATTACCGGAGGGTGCATCATATTCGCATAAGTCTCAATCAGATGGAAATTCTGGGCGAAGGCCTTTTTGTCCTTGAGACAGTTTTCATATGAATGTAGGAATACGGCATCCCTGGTGCGGCACTTCCCGTCGCAATAGAACCCTATTTGTGGAATCTTCCTGATATCGGATATATTGCGTCCGGCCTCTATGGCCCGGGTGAGTTCAATCATAGTCCTCTCCCCCATTCCGTAACAGAGCCAGTCTGCACCTGAAGAGACGAGCACCGACGGCAGAAGTCTGTCCTGCCAATAATCGTAGTGGGTCAGGCGGCGCAAAGAGGCTTCAATCCCGCCTATTACCACCGGGATGTCCGGCCAGAGTTGCTTGAGGATTTTAGTATAGACCGTGACGGCATAGTCAGGACGGGCTCCGGCTCGGCCTTCAGGGGTGTAGGCATCGTCACTGCGCAGGCGTTTGGAAGCTGTGTAATGGTTTACCATCGAGTCCATTGCTCCGGCATTCACTGCAAAATAGAGTCTCGGCGCCCCGAGCTTGCGGAAATCCCTCAGATCGTCCCTCCAATTGGGCTGAGGCACCACTGCTACCCTATAGCCAAATTTCTGCAACCATCTGGCAATCACGGCAGTACCGAAGGAGGGATGGTCTATGAAAGCATCCCCGGTGAAAAAGATGACATCGATATAGTCCCATCCCAAAGCCTGCACCTCCTTGACCGAGGTCGGTATCATATATGCCTCCATTGCCAAAAATTTTTGCAAAGTTATCCTTTTTCTGCAATCTGCGTATCATTTACAGTCTCACTCTGCCAAAGAGATTTTATATATTTGCAGGAATGCGGGATTTTGACAGATTTTGAGCCCGCCGAACAAGAATTATGGCTGACAAAAAACGAATCGTGGTGCTTTCCGGCTCGGGAATAAGTGCGGAAAGCGGACTGTCCACTTTCAGGGGTGGCAATGGATTATGGGACAATGTGCCGGTGGAAGAGGTTTGCTCCGCACATGCGTGGAGGCATCATCCGGAAAAGGTTCAGGAATTTTTCAATGTGCGCAGGGCCCAGCTCAGGGATGTGAAACCCAATGATGCCCATAAGATCCTGGCTCAGATGGAGGAGGATTTCAATGTGGATGTGGTGACACAGAATGTGGACAATCTACACGAGAGAGCCGGGAGCAGCAGGGTGCTTCATCTGCACGGGGAACTCACGAAGGTCCGTCCGGAGGATTGCTGTTGCGAAAGAGATGGTTTTTCGACTGAGTACGTGATGGATATTGGCTACAGGAGAGTTGAGATGGGGGAAGTGGGAGGACCGGGGAAAACCCAGCTCAGGCCACACATTGTCTTCTTCGGGGAGGCTGTGCCGAATCTGGAGGCTGCAGCTGCACTTGTGGCTCGGGCTAATGTGCTGCTGATTGTGGGCACTTCGATGCAAGTCTATCCTGCAGCATCACTTTACCGTTTTGCTCCTTCAGATTGCGGTATTTATGTAATCGACCCGGACCCGTCGGCAGCAGCTTCAATCCGTGGGGTGCATATCATAAAGGACAAGGCCACTTCGGGTATGAGGCAGTTCCGGGACATTATGTCGGAGGAGTCTGCCTTCTAGCCACATTCGCCGCAATCCGGGAGCACCGCAGACGCAAGGTTTTGTTATCTGTTCCTGAATGCTCAACTTAGGACGGCGCCTGAACTCCCTGCCACCACATTGGCAGATTGGTGCTATGATACAGTACCCGAAATTGCTTTCGCAGGGCATACCCGCCCACAATACCGCGGAAAATGACTATATTTGCAGTATGGACAAATTAATGAGCCTCCATGAGGCATTACTAAGCAGACATTCGGTAAGAAAATACCGTCCCGAGCCGATTGCGGGAGAAATACTGGAAAAACTCAGAATTGCAGTCGAGCAGGTAAACGCAGAAAGCGGACTGCACATACAGCTGGTAACAAATGAGCCCAAAGCATTCAGCGGGCCTATGGCATACGGCAAATTCTCCGGAGTATCCACTTACCTGGTAGTTGCTTGTCCCAAATCGGAAGAATCAGACCTGCTTGTAGGCTATTACGGTGAGAAACTGGTGCTCTATGCCCAGCAACTGGGCCTGAACTCCTGCTGGGCAGGGGTAAGCTACCGCAAAATCAAGGGAACCTATACCCTGTCATCTGAGGAAAGGATAGCCTGCTACATAGCCCTTGGCTATGGTCTCACCCCGGGAGTACAACACAAAGGCAAGAGCCTCGAAGATATAAGCAATGCCGACTCCTCCACTCCGCAATGGTTCAACGACGGGGTCAAAGCTGCACTTCTTGCGCCCACTGCAGTCAATCAGCAGAAATTCTACATAGAATACAAAGGCGGCCCCGACGGCAAACTACCAAAGGTGTCAATCAGGGTCAACGGTCTTTCCCTGGTTGGCTACACCCGCTTGGACCTCGGCATAGCCAAGCTCCACTTTGAAATCGGCGCCGGCACCGGGAACTTTGTCTGGGACTAAGCAGACACCATCAAAGGGAAGAAAGCCTATCCTGCTGAGATACTTTTTCTTCGAGTGTGTCCGATCCAGCCTCACAGTAACGCTTGACTGATATCTCGGTATGTTTACTTTGAGCATTTGACAGCAATCTTGATGACTCCCTCCTCCCTGTTCTCAAACATTCTGTAAGCCTCTTCAATTTCCTCCAGACTATACCTGTGAGTGATTAGCGGTGTAGTGTCTATCATCCCCTGCTCTATAAGCGATAGAATCTCGGCACAGTCGCAGCCGTCCACACCGCCGGTCTTAAAGGTGAGGTTCTTGCCGTACATGTCCGGAAGAGGCAGTATCTGAGGACGGTCATAGAGGGCGACTACGGTGACTATTGCATTCGGGCGGGCTGACTGCCAGGCGAGCTGGAAGCTGTCTTCAGAACCTGCAACCTCGATGACAACATCTGCACCGCCCAGAGGTGCACCGTATACACCGGTGCACGCCGTGCACTCCTCCGGTGTTGTTACAATGACATCCGGATAGTGGTCCTTGACAAAGGTACGTCTCTCCTCCGACTTCTCGCACACGATGATGTGTTTCGGGGACTTCAGCATCACGCACAGCAGAGTACAGATGCCTGTCGGACCGGCTCCGATGATGAGTACCGTATCTTCTTCCTTGATTTCCGAGATTCTTGCCGCCCAGTAGCCGGTTGCAAGTATATCCCCGACAAAAAGAGCCTGCTCGTCCGTGACACTGTCCGGAATCCTGTTGAGTCCCTGGTCGGCATAGGGCACGCGGACGAATTCCGCCTGACCTCCATCTATGCGGCAGCCGAGCGCCCAGCCGCCGTCCGGGGACTGGCAGTTGTTGACATAGCCGTGCTTGCAGAACCAGCATTCGCCGCAGTAGGTCTCCACATTTACCGTCACCCTGTCCCCCGGCTTTACCGAATGGACCTGTTCCCCCACCTCGGTGACTATTCCTACCATCTCGTGG
>JALFCH010000169.1 GCA_022771245.1 Rikenellaceae bacterium
CTTCCTATGTACCTTTGCGAACAAGCGATATATTGTCGATTCCTCCCTGGACATAATCGCCGAGGAACTCCCTGATAGTTTCTTCCGCATTTCCCGAGGTTGCATAGTCTCCATCAAAGCTATCCAGAGCATAGTGAAACAGGCGAACGGGCGTATGCTCGTCGTAGCCGACCCTGCAGCAGGATTCGAGATGACGGTTTCACGCGCCCGTGCGGAAGACTTCCTCGCCTGGATTTCCAAATAGGTCAGAACTGGCCCATTGACACGAGAATCAGCTTGTCCAGGTCTATGTACTGCCGGAAAGCGTTTCTGAGGTCCTCCGGAGTGATGCTGCGGAGGACTTTTTCATAATTGTCGAAGTCCTCGAAGCTTTCTGCATTCATCACCATATAGACCAGCTGGTTCTTCCAGTTCGCAGTGGCATTCTCTTCCAGATGCTTTCTCTTGTTGACTATGAATATGTTCTGGAGAGTTTGCAGTTCCCTTTTGGTGATTTTGTTCTGCTGCAGATCCCGGATTATGTCGGTGATGATGCCGTAAGCCCTGGTGGTGTTTTTCCGGTCCACCGAGGCATTGATGTCGTAATACCAGATTTTGTCCGGCACAGCCGTATAGAACAGGGAAATGAAAGGAGAATAGACCAGGGATTCTTCCTGACGGAGAACTGAAATCAGGCGGTTGCGTATGGTGTCGCGCATCAGCTTGAGCAGCAGGCCAGCCTTGAGGTCAGGTTCATAATAGCCGCTGAGAAGGCAGTCCAGCACGGACTGGGTGGGGTTGGGATTAGGGAAGATGTAAAGGCCTCCTTCTTCCGGCAATTCAAAAAGTGACGGCCCATAGGCATTCGCTGCCCCGTGTTTTTCCAGGGATGCGAACACCGGCACAGCCTCCTTGAGGAAGGACTCGATTTCGAAATCACCGCATACGACGCAAGTCATTCCGTCAGGGTTGGTGTAGAGGCTGCGGTAGAAAGCAGCAATATCATCGAGGTTAAGGGCTGCTATCTCTTCCTTGGACGGGGTCATACGTCTGCCGCACATTACATTGCCCATCAGGCTGTCGATTTTGGCGGCCACCTGTCTTGCCGGGTCGGATTCCATAACCTTGGTCAAATAGGAAGACTCACCGTAATGTTCGAGAGTCTCGGAACGCAATTCCTCGAAATCCTCATAATTCAGACGTGGCGCGGTCATTTTCCTATGGACCAGATTCAGGAGCAGACGCAGTTGTGAAGCAGGTGCGGAAGCTATGACATCGTGCCAATACCATTGACTTGCAGCCAGCACCCCTATGCCCCTGCTGCCCAAGAGGCTGAAATAATCATCGTCCGACATGCCCTCAATGCCGCCCATATCCATATATCCGTTCATACCTTCCAACAGAGGGAATTTTTCCGGAGGAATGGCAGACAGGCCCCCGGGAGCAAGAATATGCATCTGAATTTTCTTCTCCTCATCGCTGGTCGGACGCAGCAGAAAACGGAAACCGTTGCTCAGGCAAACCTCTTCCATACCCATATTCGGATAGTACCTGCGGCTCACGATGACAGATGGGTCAAAGGCCCTTTCCTGAATCAGGAAATCCGGCACCTCCACGGCAACAACCTCATCCTTCGGTGAGTTTTCATAGACGTAGCCGGAAGCCTCAGACTGGAGTGAGTCCATCCACAGCTTATGTATTTCCTCTGACGAAAAGCCCAAGGGAGAGCTGGAATTGGTGCGGCAGGCGGCCAGCAGGCTCTCCTGTGCATCGCCGAGCAGGGACTGGAGTATGGACTGGAGGTCTTCCGAAGTGGTCTTCCCGAGCATTTCCCGGATATAGGCGAACTGTTCAGGGTCTGTTACTGTCCATTCATCGAAAAGTACAGAATCTTCTATGTCCTCGCAAATCGTTTCGGAATTGAGAGTCCATTCCGGAAGTCGGAAAGAAGTCAGGAAATCCGCCTTCACTTCCTCCAGTTCGGCATCAAAGAAGCCCTCGGATGCAATATGGTTCAGTTCCGCTATTGTACGTGAGATTTTTGCAGCCACAGCTTCCTTATCTGAATCCGATGCCGATATGCAGAAATGGTCCTTGTCTGCAAGATACCAGTTGTTCGACACATCTGCCATACCGCCTATCTTTCCCAAGCGATGGTTCAAAGCCCTGACAAGCAGTTTCATACGGTTGGCCTGAAGATATTCCTCCAAGGTGGCGGACACAATGCTCTGGTGCGGTATCATCAGTTCCAGGCTCATTTGACGGCGCAGTATGTCGCAGACCTCCGCATAGGTCACGCCCTTGGCGTATAGGTTGGGATATTCCTGATATTCAGGCGATTCCGTCTTTTTGAGGCGGCCAAATCTGCTGCGTATCAGCTTCTCCGTTTCAGCGGTGTCAATGTCTCCCACAAGGACTATGGTGGCCTGGGAAAGAGTGTACCATTTGTCGTGGAAGTCCTTGAGAGTACGGGAGCTGATCTTGCGTATGTCATTTTCGGTACCGAGCGGAATGCCTCGGCTGTAACGCCCGATACCGATTTTCAAATCATAAAAAGCATCCCCCGTGTCGTAGCCCCTGAGCTCCTCTATGATGATGCCCTTTTCGGCTTCCACCTTCTCTTCAGACAGTTCCATATCTGTCAGCCAGTCCTTCATAATCAGGAGCGCATCGTCCAGGTAGGACTGTTTCTCGGAAGGGATGGTGAACATATAGATGGTCCTGTCGTAGCCGGTGTAGGCATTGATGCCTATGCCGTACTGGGCTCCCATAGACTCGAGACAGTCCACGAGTTTATGTCCGGGGAAATGACGGGTACCTCCGAAAGCCATATGCTCCAGGAAATGCGCTGCACCCCTGTTCGTGGAGTCCTCCAGAACGGACCCGGCCCGGAAAATCAAGCGGCATTCCACCATATCCGAAGGGGAAGCGTTATGCATAAGCATATAGCTCAATCCATTGTCCAGTTGCCCGCTTACCATCCCGGCAGGGGGCAGGATTTTGTCCTCCAGGGAGGGCTGGGCCGCAAGGGCCGTTGTGAGCAGCAGAGCTGTTAGCGTTGTTGTCAGGCTTTCGGAGAGTTTCATTATCAATGTTACTTAATTGGAGAATAAGATGCTTCTATGCGTGTGTAGTCGTAATCCATATTGCACATATATACGCAGAACCGGAATACAAGAGTGCCGTCTTCAGATATGCCCGCAGATGATTCCTTCCAGTTGCCGACTTCCAGAAAGTCATCGGAAATGTCTTCGTTATTGAGATGATATGCAGGATTTGCAGTCGCGTCAGCCCCTTCTTCAGTCGGTTCCCAAGTGTGGTTTTCTATAGCAGCAAGTTCCCTGTCATAAGCTGAGAAGGAGTAAGAGAAAGGAACAATAGTAATCTCGTCTCCATATTGATTGTAGCCTGTGCCAAGGAAAGAAACAGCCCCTTCTGAATCGAAGCTGATGTTGTCCAAGGACATAGAGAAGGTCTCCTCTGAATCTGCATTCCAGGATATGGTCTCCATAAGTGCCTGATTGTACTGCATTTCCTCATTTGCCCAGTACTCGGTGTCCTCAACCGTAACGGCGCGGAGCACACTGTACATCTTGTCCTGTACACCCATAGGATTTGAGACCATCTTGAGCACAGGGGCATCTGCAGTTGAGGATTCGCCAAGTGTTATTTCAGTAACACCCGTAACAGTCACAGGGTCAAGAGGCTCACCAGAATCCGGATCGGTGCCGGTAATGACAGTGGACACGTTCAACAGACCGATATATTTGTTCAGGTCAATGCCTGTTTTCTCCTTGTAGGCAGCAATTATGGCTTTCTGCTCTTCTGTAAGGGAAGAAGTTGAACCCGGCTCCACGGTAATGGTGAAAGCTTCCTTGAAGGAAACTCCCTCCGGAAGTTTGCTGTCCGCAGCCAGCTGAATCTTGAAAACGGAGGTTTCCTTGAGTATGCCTGCCTTGTTGGACACCACTGAGAATTGGGCAGTCTTTTCGCCTGCCTTGATGGTGAGCGGAGTGCCCTGGAGGGAAAGTACCCCCTCGATACCCTCTATCTCAAAATCCAGTGTTAGGTCGGCTGACGGAGCAGTGGTCAGTGTCACGTCTATTGCCAGAGCCTCGGTCTGGGCTTCATTCATAGTGGAATTGCCGCTGAGGTAAATGTAGTTGGTCCCCTCATAAGCAGGGTCCTGAGTCTTGTTGCAGCCAAGTGCCACAAGCATCGCCGCAAGGGCGCAGATGATAGATTTTGTTTTCATAACCATTAATATATTAAAACTGAATAGTTTAGACTGCCAGAACTTTGTCATTCCACGGACACCACCGGCCAGTCCGGATTCTGATGCACGGCTTCGTTGTAACGGTATTCCGATTTCGGGATGGGGAAAAGCCACCTGTAATCGTCTGACTTGATG
>JALFCH010000039.1 GCA_022771245.1 Rikenellaceae bacterium
AATCAAGAAACTGCTTGGCAACATATTCGAAAGAAGGAAAACTGACAAAGCCATTGCTTCCTTTACGATGAGCCTTGTCAGCATCTCGTTGACAATCATTCTCATCATCCTGACTGTCGGGACTCTCGGAGTGAACACCACTTCTCTGGCTGCAATCCTGGCTGCAGGAGGTATGGCCATAGGTATGGCGTTGAGCGGTACTGTGCAGAATTTTGCAGGAGGGATTATGCTGCTGGTATTCAAGCCTTTCAAAGCTGGGGACTTCATTGAGGCTCAGGGTTTCAGCGGCACTGTCAGCGAAGTCAATATCGTCAGCACCAAACTCACCACTACCGATAACAGGGTTATAGTTTTGCCAAACGGCTCATTGTCCAGCGGAACCATCAACAACATCTCTCAGAATCCCATCCGCAGGCTTGAATGGAAAATAGGAGTGGAATACGGCAGCAACATTGACCAGACAAGAAAAGTCATTCTGGGGATTCTCAATGCGGACGCGCGGGTGCTGCACGGGAAGGATGCCCCTAATGAACCCAATGTCAAATTGTCCGGCCTTCTGGACAGCAGCGTGGAGATTCAGGCCCGTTGCTGGGTAAGAACCGATGACTACTGGGACCTTCTTTGGGAGGTCAATGAACTCATTTACAATGAGTTACCTAAAAATGGCATAGATTTCCCATTCCCTCAGCTGGATGTGCACTTGCACAACTGACTTCGGAAACAATCCCTGTCTTTTTGCGCCAGCCTTAGTAATATGAAAATAATAAGTTGCCTCAGATTTTCAAAAATGATGCAGGTTATTTTTTGAGTATTACTTAGACCAATAAATCTCCCTTGGCACGTATATCCTTGGTAACTATAGGATTGGCATAGATCTTCAGGAAATGGTCACGCACCCCGGCACGGTCCAGCTCAGGCTCTATAGTATCAAGCTGGTGTTCCATATAAGACTCGAACCACTCCTTGTCAGCAATATCGTAACGGTCTGCAAATCGCGTGGTTCCATTAAGAATGTCATAGGCGACATAATTGTTCTTCCACAGACGGAAACCGTCCACCACACGCATATTCACTGCGTGACGTATATACTGGTAACGGTCATTCTTTTCACACAATGAAGCCAGCGAAATCTCTTCGTGGGTAAGTGGCCTACCGATATTCAGATGAATGTTGCCCTTAGGCTGGGTCACTCCCACGAGGATACTGTTCAAATCCTCCGACTTCTGTTTCACATAGCGCCCATCCCTGGCAGTGATGAAAGTCTCCCGGGCTTTCAAGATGTCACAAGGCTCAATCTCATAGGAAATGCTCATAGGAAGTATATTCAGTTCCTCGAAATTCTTCCTGAAATTGCCGGGTTCCCCACTCATATCCAGCATCTTGAGCAGGCCCTGCTCTGTCGTATCATAACCGTCCTTGGTACGTCCCTGCCTTTGCGCAAGCCAGACTGAAGACATACCGGTTGTGATGCTGCGACGGATGTATTTCGAAAGTCTCTGCGAAGAAAGGTAGAGTTCCCTTGCAGCCACACCCCTGATGACCTTTATCATCCTGTTGGAGCGTATCAGGTATTCTATGAACTGATTCTGTATCAGATTGTCACCTACGGCAATTTCTGTCAAAGGAATATTGTTTCTGGAAAGTACGTATTGGGTGATGGCCGGATCGAGAATGATGTCCCTGTGGTTTGAAAGTGCAAGGAACTTCTTGTCGGCACTGATATTCGAAATTCCGTCATAAGAGAAGTTGTGGGCAGTCCTGTCGAGAATACGGCGCACAACCTTCGCCATAACCAGCAACTGGAATTCATCCACAGACTTGAGTTGCAGAAATATATTCTTCAGATAGTCCCCACTTTCTTCAGGAAAAAAATAAAGGGATATTTTTTCGAGCAACGGATTTTCGGAAATATGACGGAAGGCGTCCTGTGCCTCTTCATCAGTTCTATAAGGTCCGATGGCATCAATGTCATTGAAATCTTCCATAGTTCAGTTGATATTTTTCCTGAGCAGATTGTTTAAGTAATCCTCAAGAAAATGTTAATTCTCCGCGAATTTATAAAAACTCTGACGCAATCCCAAACGAAAAGCCATAAAATGCCACTATTCTCGACATCCGCTCCGATGCAGCAGCGAGCTGTCACCATAACTCAGAAAACGGAAGCCATTGTCCAGCGCATAGTTGTATATGCTTTTCCAATCCCCGCCCACAAATGCCGAAATCAACAGGAGCAAGGTGCTTTGAGGCTGGTGGAAATTCGTAATCAACCTGTCCACAACCCTGAAACGGAAGCCCGGAACTATGATGATTCTCGTACCTGAGTATAGCCTTTCCAGTCCCTGGGAGTCCATATATGAAAGCAGTGCGTCCATAGCCTCCACGAAACTGGCCTCGATATGGTCCTCATAAGCCTCCCACTGGCTCACCTCTCCCGGTTCGCCCTTCTCAATGCAGTGCAGACCAAGATAGTACAACGACTCAAGAGTCCTGACCGACGTGGTGCCTACTGCGGTGACTCCACCTTTGCAGTCCCTGAGCCTCTCAATCAGCTCCCTACGTACAGAAAAGGGTTCCCTGTGCATATTGTGCCTGGAAACCAGGCTTTCTTTCACAGGCAGGAAGGTCCCTGCCCCCACGTGCAGACAGACCTCCTCCATATCCACACCCTTGGCTTCAATGGCGTCAAGCACTTTGCGGGTAAAGTGCAGACCGGCAGTAGGAGCTGCAACAGAACCCCTGTAACGTGCATAAAGAGTCTGATACCTCTCATTATCAATAGCTTCGGTCTCCCTGTTCAGATAAGGAGGTATGGGAATACGACCGCATATTTCCAAAACCTTTGAAAAGGGATGTCCTCCTTTCCAGCTGAATTCCACTATAGCTGTGCCTCCGTCGCGTTCAACTGGAATGGCTGAGAGCGAAATTTCTTCCACCTGAGCATCATCGAGGGTGTTTACAAGCTGCAATCTGTCACCTTTCCACTTTTTGGCATTGCCTATGATGCATTTCCATCTGCAAGTTGCCGTACTGGCAAAAATCAGGTTGTATTCCACAGGTTGGACCGGTTCAAGGCAAAAAACCTCTATCAGCGCCCCGGTCTCCCTCCGGAAGAACAATCTTGCCGGCACAACCTTGGTGTCGTTGAAAACGAATATGCCATTCGGTTCAATCAGGGAAGGAAGTTCCCTGAATATATGCTCGGAGATGTTTCCCGACTTATATTCAAGCAACTTTGAAGAATCCCTCTCGGACAAAGGATATTTTGCAATTCTGTCCTCGGGCAGGGGGTAATTGTAGTCTTCAATATGTATTTCAGGTATCATACGAATTCAATATTT
>JALFCH010000044.1 GCA_022771245.1 Rikenellaceae bacterium
ATCATCCTTAGGGATGGAGTTGCTTGTATCTTCCTCATTGAAGCAGAGCACTGCGAAGAGGGAAGTCTGGTCAGGAAGAGTGGAGAACCTCACGTCAAGACCATCGGAACTGTTGATTTGTTCAAGTTCCGCAGCCGAGAAGGCATTGCCCATAGACACAAGGTCCTCATAAGAGGATCCACGCAAAAGCATGGCGGTCCACTCACGCTCGTAGTTGCAGGCATATTTGGCAGAAACTGCGTCACCGCTTGTACACTTGACATTGTACCAGATTTCGTAAGGAGACTCTTCGCCCTCAGGGTTAGGAATAGCCTTCACTTCGACGGTTGGAGCAGGCAAAGACTTTGCTGCGGTAGAGAATGTCGTGCGGAAGAATTTCTGAGTGGTACCCTCCTCGTTGCCCATTGCAGTAAGGAGAAGCTCATACTCAGTCTCCGGCTCAAGATAAAGCATATCTTCAAGAACGATGCTGGTTGGACCCTGACCGAAAGAAGCACCGAAAGAAATCGTTGCAAAGTATGAAGTCACGAACCACTGCAGGTAATTCTCGTTATTGTCTATGAAAGGCATCACATATTCATCAAACTCGGCCTTAGGCAGAATCAGATAGCAGAACTGATATACGTTGTCATCAGGAACGATATTGATGGTACCTGACATTGCACCCACATTCGGAGTGATTTCAACATTGCAGTCCAATGCATCAGGCTGGTTGATTACCACATACTTGCGGAAGAACTCGCCTTTCCAATAAGCATCTTCGTCAGACTGGTCGTCAGTGTCGATGGAAAGCGGACCCCATCCGCCGCCCATATCGTCACCGCCACCAATATTGTCATAGTAGCCGTCAACGTCGAAGGTGGTCTGGAAATATCCGTCAAAACCCCAACCCTGTGAATCAGTAGTATCCCAAGCGAACTCGCCACCCATAATTACGATAGGCTCACCCGGAGAGAAAGGAGTGTGCAACATAACCTGTTCTCCAGACCACTCGTCTATAATCGGGTTTCCATTTTCATCGGTATCATAAATGTTGGCATTGTTGTACACGAGAGTGGTGTCGTATTTCACGAACTTCTGATTATTGTAGAGCAACTGTTCAGTGTCGAGCTTTGCGAACCAACCAATCTTGTTCTGGAGGTACATAGGGAGTGAACCCACATTGTAACGGATGGCATTGCCTCTCTCCAAAACTTCCTTAGGCACCTGAATGTGGAATTTCAAACCGTCCATATAGGTTTCGAGGAGAGTGAAAGTCTGTCCGTCAGGATATGGGAGAGTTGTAATTTCCACGTCAAGTGTGGTGGAATAGAACTCCTCCTTTACAGTTTTGAAGGCAAAGGTAAGTTTGTAGGTTTGTTCTCCTTCAAGCCCATCGACTTTAACTTCATTTACACCGTCAGCGACTTTACCGGAAACACCTGTTGCGAAGATGACCACCGGGTCGGTCTGCCCATCTTCATTAGCATCTTCCGATTCAGACGCGAAGACATAGGCGTAATCCGTGATGTTTTTGGTATCGAGTTTGACAACAGCGGAACTGACATCCGCAACAACACCGGATAAGGACACTACAACCTCATCGGGATCAGCGTCTGGTTTCGGACCATTCTCCAAGACGCAACTTGAGAAGACTATCCCCCCTCCAACAAGGGAAAAGGCTACAGCCCTCAAAAGAGTGTAACAATTACGTTTCATAGTATAAAAAGGTTTTAGAAAAGTTTTTTCATTGCCGACCATTTCGGTGGCAAAGTTAAAAACTATAATTAAAGTCACCAACTTTTTGTGCAAAAATTGGTGAAATTCTTTATAAGAATTCAAGATTAAACTTGTATTTTATTAAATATCAATAGGGTAGAAATGCAGAAGTAGTCTCTCAAGTTGGTAAAAATCCCCTTTCAAAAGATTAGAGCACACTGTCTGAGCTCAGTCTTATCTGTCCCGAATTGGGATTTTCGACTGTTTTCATTTGGATTTTTGAGTAATTATAGCCTATATTTGCAAACTGCAAGAGAAAAATTAAACACAAAGTATATGAGAAGAGTTTTTACTTTCATTTCGGTACTTCTGCTGGTGCAGATTGCCGCTTTCGCCCAACTTCCTTCCGTTATTGTCGGGACATCCAATGGAGGAAAAATTGATACGGCAAAGTTGCTTGATGGCAAAACGCCGCTTGTAATTTCGTTTTGGTCAGTGACCTGCAAGCCTTGCATTCAGGAACTGGATGCTATCAACGAAGCTTTGGAGGACTGGCAGGAAGAGGCTGATTTCAAAGTGATAGCTGTCTCCACCGACGACACCAGGTTCAGCTCGAAGGCCAAGGCTCTTGCGGAGGGACACGGCTGGGACGGTTTCACAGTGGTTTACGATGTGAACAGCGATTTCAAAAGAGCTATGAATGTGGTCAATACTCCACAAGTCTTCATCATATCGCCTGAGGGCAAGACAGTCTATTCGCACACCGGCTACAATCCGGGCAGCGAAGAGGAAATCCTCGCCAAGCTTAAGGAACTCAAGGCTGAATGACGGCACAAGGACTTACGCTACAAGGACTTACGACACAAAGACTTACAATACAAAAAAAGGGATTTACGCAGAGGCGCAGATCCCTTTTTTATCTCAAGTTATCGGAATACTACTTCGCATCCATAGCCTGGCAGGCGGTGATGGCAATCATCTTGTAGATGTCGTCCACAGAGCAGCCTCGGCTCAGGTCGTTCACCGGACGGGCAATACCCTGAAGGATAGGGCCGATTGCATCAGCATTTCCCAGACGCTGTACGAGTTTGTAACCGATATTTCCCACCTCGAGGTTAGGTGCCACAAGCACGTTAGCCTTGCCTGCAATCTCGGAGCCCGGAGCCTTCTTGCAACCCACTGAAGGAACAAGAGCAGCATCTGCCTGCAATTCTCCGTCAATCTTGAGCGTAGGGTCAAGTTCCTTGGCCAGTGCGGTGGCCTCAACAACCTTGTCCACCACCTCGTGCTTTGCGGAACCCTTGGTGGAGAAGGAAAGCATAGCCACCCTCGGCTCTGCAAATCCGGCCACGCTCTTTGCAGTCTGAGCCGTACATACGGCAATCTGAGCCAGCTGGGCAGCATCCGGCATTGGGGTCACAGCGATGTCACCCATAACCAGAACGCCCTCTTCGCCATACTGAGGAGTCTTGGTAATCAGCAACATAGCTCCACTGACACAGGTGATTCCAGGAGCACATTTGATAATCTGGAGTGCAGGGCGAAGAGTGTCTCCAGTGGTGGAAAGCGCTCCGCTGATCTGTCCGTCGGCATCCCCGCTCTTGATGATGAGACATCCGTAATAGAGAGGATTGTTGTAAACAAGTTCCTTCGCAGCCTCGAGAGTAAGCCCCTTCTTCTGCCTGAGCTGATAGAGCAGCTGCACATATTCCTCAGTCTTGTCGTGGGTGGCAGGGTCGATTATAGTCGCCTCCCCAATGTGCTGGAGTCCGAGTGAAGCAGCCTTTGCAAGGATTTCCTCACGGTTGCCGATGAGAATGATGTCAGCAAGTCCGTCCCTGAGGGCCTGGTCTGCCGCTGTTATTGTGCGCTCCTCGAGAGATTCAGGGAGCACGATGCGCTGCTTGTTGGATTTTGCACGCGCAATGATGTTGTCAATGAGTGCCATTATTTGTGTTTTGAAAATTGTTTCCGGTGCATAGGGGCAGCAAGTATCCCGCCCCGAAGCCCCGCAAAGTTAGTCAATTTCCTCGTCTTTGAAAACAATCTGATTCAGAATTATGCCTTCGGACTCATTCCTTTCCATAAGCATATCAGTCCTGAAATTGGATACCATTCAGGTTTACATTATATTTGCAAGACTAGTTTTCAATGATTATGAAAAAAATAGACATACGTAATGCAACCCGGGCAGACATCCCCTTTGTGGCAGAATCTGTGCTTGCCGCAATAGACCTTTACGACTTCACAGGTGAATGTGCCGAATTGGAGAGCACAGTCAAGGTCTGCTCTGAAGAAGACACCTTATATTCATATAGAAACGCCAGGATAGCTGAAGTGGACGGCAGACTTGCCGGATGTCTCATATCCTACGACGGTAAAATCTATGCCGAGAGCAGTGCAAAGACTTTCTCGATGTTCAAAGATATGGGCATACAGATAAAGGTCGGCGAACCTGAAACCGGCCCCGGAGAGTACTATCTGGACTCAATGGGAGTGCATCCCTCATTCCGTGGTATGGGACTGGGACACATCCTGATGGAAGATGCCCTTGAAATCGCCCGCAAGACTGAGGGATGCCACAGGGCAGGTCTATTGGTAGAAAAAAGCAAAATCAGACTTCGGGACTACTACGCCCTGCTCGGTTTCAGAACAGAAAAGGAGGTGGCGACCTTCGGAAGCAGATTCTATAAAATGACTCTGGTTTTGTAACT
>JALFCH010000129.1 GCA_022771245.1 Rikenellaceae bacterium
AGGGAAGCCGTGAAATCGAATATCCATTTGTTCAGAGGAAGGGCGTACTGGAGGTTCAGAACTCCCTTGAAACGGCTGGTCATAGGCTTTTCCACAAGTCCCTTGTCCGCAAGTTCGATTTTCGCATTGGTGTATCTTGCGGTGAGGGTGATGGTGAACCTTCCCACGGGTTCCACATTGAAGTCCACCTGAAAGTTGTCGGTGTAGGACCTTCTTCCGTCAAGAGCGTAGAAATCAATCTGGTCCTTATAGTGTTCATAGTCCACCACCATCTGCTGCACAAACTGTGTACGGAAATAGTCGAAGCTCAGATATGTGTTCGATGATGCTCCGAATGGCATATAATAGGTGATGTTGCCGCCGAAAGTCCAGGCATCCTCAAGGATGTGGCTGTTGGGGTCGCCACGGAAAATCTTGCTTGTGGAAAATACTCCGATATTGTCCACGAGAGGAGTTGAAAACCTCAGCCCGCGTCCTCCGTTGGCCCTTATTACCACCTCATCTATAGGGGAGTATTTCAGGGTCAGGCGGGGGGAGAGTCGCGGAAGGAATTTCTTATCGCCGTCGTGATTATAGAACACATCCTGACGCAGCCCTGCGATGAGGGAAAATTTTGTGTCATAGTGGTAGGTGTATTCCGCGAAGACTCCCGCGTTGCCCAGCAGGTTCCTGCCTTTGTAGGCCTGTGCCGGGTTCAATCCGGTGTAGAGACGGCTGAAATCTTCGATGTATCCGTCCATATTGCCACCTAAGCCTACGGTAAATTTGTGGTCTTCATTGACTTCGTTCTGGTACAGGAGGTTGAGGAATCCTGAATGTTGGTCAGCTATGTATTGCGTGGCTCCGAACCAGGAGTCCATATCCTGATATGTGTAGTCAGCCACCAGCGCGATATTCTGGGAATTGTCCTCGTTGAGCGGAACACCCACCTTCACATAGCCGTTGACGGAATGGTTCAGGATTTTTGATCCCCAGGGATTCAACGCTTCTGCGGCAGGGGCCAGCGTATAGCTGTCCGGGTCATAGAAATGTTTTGCGTTGTCCGAGTCTCTGAACATCTGACCGCCTGTCCTGCTGTCCCTTATGGCACGCACGCCGAAGCGGACCTGCACCCCGGAAGGAGCATAATAAAGCCAGCGGTTGGCGAGGTTGAACTGAAGGGTCAGAGGGTCATCGAGCAGGGTGTCATGGTTCATATCCATAGTCGCGAAATTGCCTGAAACGTGTCCCAGCATCACCGTGCTCCAGTTGTCATTGAGCTGGAGGGAAGATGCTATGTTGAAGTCCATCTTGGAGTCGGTCATTGCCGAATAGTTGATGAACAGGGGCTTCTCGTCTGTCGGCTTGCGGTGTTCCATATTGATTTGTCCGGTCATGGATTCCACTCCGTTGATGACCGAAGTCGAACCCTTGGCAATCTGGATGCTCTCCAGCCATTGTCCCGGCACGTAAGACAGTCCGAAAGGGGCTGAAAGTCCGCGCATCACGGGCCTGTTCTCGTCAAGCATCTGGGTATATACACCTGAGAGTCCCAGCAGGCGGATTTGCCTTGCCCCAGTCACTGCATCTGAATAGCCGACTGTGACACTTGCGGAGTTTTCGAAACTTTCGGCAAGGTTGCAGCAGGCCATTTTGCACAAGCCTGCGGCCGAGATGACCTCGGTGCGGATTTCCTTGCCGCGCGGGAGATAATTGCCGGCCTGATGTCCGGTGAAGACAGTCGTCTGGATGCTGTCCTGTCTTTCTCCGTAGATGCCCGTGGTGTCAACCATTGTCCCTGCAGAGTCTATGACTTGGGCACCGGCAGAGTATGCTATGCTCAAAAGAGCTGTCAAAATATATAATCTTTTCATAAATCCTTGTCTGATTGATTGATATCCTAAAAAGTGACCGGCTGAAAAGTCCCGACCCCAAGGAGAGGGGGACTGGTCAGCCCCGGCAAGCGGATGGATTCAATCAGATGCGGAAAACGGAAAACAGTTTGCCCCGGAAATCGTAGCCGTCTATGGGAGCTCCTGTCAACAGCCCTCTTTCGTTCAGCATACCTGTGGATGCCAAACGGCAGTCTTTGCAGCACAGGCAGCAGTGGATGTGAATGGAAACGGGGGCGGGAAAATGGTTTATGGCTATACGCTGTCCATCTCCGGAACCGGATATGGTCAATGCGTGGTATGTGTTTGAACAGCAGTCGTTTACCTCAACCTCGCACTCGCAGACTCTTTGCCCGTGAGTGCAGTGGTGTTCGTGATTGGAGTTCTGTCCGTGAGTGCAGTGGTGACCGTGGGATTCAGGGTGAATGTCTTCGCAATCAAGTCCCGCCACACCGGTAATTGCAGCCACGACATAGTCCTTGCCTGAAGCTCTGCAACTGTGCACGTCAAGCCCCGCTATACCCACGATGTAGATATAGACCATAAGCAAAGCTGCCAGTTTGAGTGTCAGAGACTTCATAAACCTGTCGGTGAATATAAACCTGTCTTTTGTTGCAAATGTCTTTCGGTAAACGCAAAACCAAGATACCATTGCAAAAATCATTCCTGCAATCATTTCGTAAATTGAAAATATTAAGTTAAATTTGTGGGTTTGAAAAAAGACAATTCAAAGACTTAGACAGTATGAAAGATTTTTTGAAAATTATGCTTGCCACTATGGCAGGGATGCTTCTTTTCTCAGTGGTGTGGATTATGCTGCTGTTCAGTTTCATAGGTTCTGTTGCTGCTCTAACCTCCGACACTCCGGTTGTACCTGAGGAGGGCGTTCTCTATATGGATATGTCCAATTTCGTCATTGCAGAAAAGGAAAATCCTATGGATGTCTCCTCTCTTATGCAGGCAAATCTGAAGGTCAAGACCTTGAGCCTGCTGAGTGCAATCCAGGCCTTGAACATAGCGGCAGAAGACCCGGGCGTCAAGTATAT
>JALFCH010000071.1 GCA_022771245.1 Rikenellaceae bacterium
GCGGGATATTACAGCCTTGAATTCAAATACAATGCAGTTCCGATGACTTTCACTATCACGAAGAAGGAGAGTCTGGACCTCAAAGTCAATGGCAAAGCCCTGAAATATATCGGCAACAATGAATACAGCATCACCACTGAATTTACCCAGGGTGTGGACTTCGTACTCAGCGGCTGCAAGAATCTGGAATATGTGAAGATGGACCCTGATTTCCTCAAGGACGGTAAGTTCAATGCGAAGACAGGCTCATACACATTCATCCTGCATCTCGGCTCACACAATGCTTCTTGGACATCTAACGGTCAGACACCGACCAATTCGTGGACATTATTCAAGGGAATCAATAATGGAGGTACTTACTCTACTATGATAATAGCCGGCCAGGGTGTTGCAAATCTTACAATCAATAATTGTGTCGGATGGACTTGCGAATCATCAGATCAGCCATTTATGGCAGAAATAGATGACAAAGTTTATCAGTTTACAGGTCGTTATAGAGAACAATGGTGGCATCTTGAACCTTACGACAGATGGACTAACTCATTGAAGTTTAAGTATTTTGGAAATGTCTGGTATGGTGGTGGAATAGAGAAAGGAGTTAAGGTGGTTGATAACAACGGAAAGATAATCCAAAACGGCAACGGTGACCTTACTTGGAAGAATTCCAGCGACAAGTGGGATGACTGGGGCACCTACCGTATGACCGTGAATATGAATGACCCTCAGACTGTCACATTCGATAAACTATAACCCTCAAATAAAAAGATATGAAGAAACTCCTGTTGGCAATCCTGTCAATGTTTCTTCTGATGGCAATTAATCCGGGGAACTCAGCCCAGGCCCAAACAACCGGGCTGAGTTTTTCTATGGAAAACCAGCCGCTTTCGGCCTATATAAGCCATATTGAAGAGACCACAGATTATGTCTTCTTTTTCAATAAAGAAGTCGACACTAACACCCGTATCTCCCTGTCCGTCAATGGGGAGACCATAGACTCCGTCCTGCTGAAGCTGTTCGAAAAGACCGACATAGAATACAGCATCAAGGGCAATCAGATTTCCCTTAAGAAAAAGCAGGCTTCTAAACCGGTTTCAGGAAAACACACCGTAAGCGGAATCGTGACTGATTCAGGTTCAGATGAGACCCTCATAGGCGTGGGCATTATGATTAAGGGCACCACCCAGGGTACTATTACAGACGAAGCTGGAGCTTACTCCATCGAAGTGGACCAGAATGCTACTCTCGTCTTCTCCTATGTGGGTTTCAGGGATTCCGAAGTGCTTGTCGGAGACCTTGCCATACTGAATGTGAAGATGGAGCCGGACAACGAGATTATGAGCTCTGTCGTGGTGGGTGCCGGAGTACAGAAAAGGATATCCGTGACCGGTTCCATCACCTCTATGGTGGGCGACAAACTCAAGGCTCCTTCTTCCTCCCTCACGAACAACCTCGCAGGTCAGCTTGCCGGTGTGATTTCCGTGACCACCAGCGGTGAGCCCGGCAGCACATCCTCCTTCTACATCCGAGGCATCAACACCTTCGGAGGTCGCAGCACTCCGCTCATTATGCTCGACGGAGTGGAAATTTCAGCAGCCGACCTGAACAATATCCCTTCTGAAACCATAGAGTCCTTCTCCATTCTCAAGGATGCCTCTGCGACCGCCATTTATGGTGCAAGGGGAGCCAACGGTGTGATGCTCATCACCACCAAGACCGGTACCGAGAACACCAAGGCGAAAATCAACGTCACCTACGAGCATTCTTTCCTTCAACCTGTAAACGTGGTGGAATACACAGACGGAGTCACCTTTATGGAGACCTACAACTATGCCCAGAAGATGCGTTCCTCAAATCCCACTCCCAAATACAGCGACATCAAGATTGCCGGCACAAGAGACGGAATCAATGAATACGTTTATCCGGATGTGGACTGGTACAGCCTGATGCTCAAGAAGTTCACTATGAACGAAAGGGCAAATATCAACATTCAGGGCGGAGGTTCGCACGTGACCTACTATATGAGCCTCCAGCTCAACCACGACAGCGGAGTGCTGAATGTTCCGAAGAACTACTCCCTGGACAACAACCACAATCAGATGAGGTACATCTTCCAGAACAACCTCCAGTACAAGGTGACACCGTCCACGACTCTGGGCCTGAGGATGAATGCACAGATTTCTAACCTCAAATCCCCGAATACATCCACCGACGACATCTTCAGGCAGGTGTACAACAACAACCCTGTGCTCTATCCGGCTATTTTCCCGGATGACGGCAGCGGTTTCATAAAGTTCGGTTCCGATTATATCAGTTCCGGCAGTTATTACACGAACCCTTATGCAAATATGCTCAACTCTTTCAAGGAAGTCAATGAAAGCAAGTTGAATGTATCCCTCAATTTCGACCAGAAACTGGACTTCATCACCCAAGGCCTCTCCGTTACAGCCCTTGTGAATTTCAATGCCTGGTCCAGTTCTTCCTACACCCGCTCCCTTACACCCTATCTTTACCGTGTCGTACCTGGCAGCTACAATATCGTTGCAGACCGTTACGCACTTGAACTGCTCCGGGAGGGTGAAACCTATATCAACCAGTCCAACGTTTCCAGAACTTCCGACAACCTCTTCTATTTCGATGCCAGACTCAACTACAACCGGAGGTTTGGAAAACATACTGTGACCGGAATGTTGATGTATATGATGAGACAGTACAGGTATTCAGTGCTTCCGAGCCGCAATCAGGGATTCTCCGGACGTGCAACCTACGACTATGACAACCGCTATCTTGCAGAGGTGAACTTCGGTTACAATGGTACCGAAAGGCTGGCTAAGGGAGAGCGTTTCGAGTTTTTCCCGGCAGTTTCCCTCGGTTGGGTAATAAGCAATGAAAAATTCTGGACTCCACTGAAGAATGTGATTTCACATCTCAAACTCAGAGCATCCTACGGTTTGGTCGGCAGCGATGAAACCGGCGGAAGCGGAGCTCCATATTATATGTATATGTACGCGGTGAATCTTTTTGGCGGTCGATATTTCCAGAGCGGTCAGCAGAGCAACTACTCCTATTCTTACCAGGGACCTGTAATCACCAATTATCCTGTGGAAAATCCATCTTGGGAAAGGTCCAAGCAGTTCGACGTTGGACTTGACCTGCATCTTTTCAATGACCTGCAGATTGTCTTGGATTATTTCGACTACAACAGAGAACGGATACTCATTGAAAGGGCCTCTTTCCCGGACATTATGGGCTATATGGGTGTGAAACCTTGGGCAAACCTCGGCAAGGTGCGGAACAGAGGTGTGGAGTTCAGCGTCAATTACAAGAAGGAAATCATTCCTGAATTGACGATTGACCTGCGCGGAAACTTTACCTACACCGCCAACCAGCTGGTTTACAAAGATGAACCGGAATACGAGTATTCCTGGCAGACCGAGACAGGGAAGCCGTTGAATGCGCTTTACGGATACATCTGTGACGGTTTCTTCGAGGATGAAGAGGATATTAACAGACACGCCGACCAGACTTTCTTCGGCAGCAAAGTGATGCCCGGAGACTTGAAATACCGCGACATCAACGGTGACGGTTCAATCACTTCCGAAGACAGGGTGATGTTATCGCCGTATGGTACAAATCCCCGTATCCAATATGGGTTCGGAGTTAGCCTCACCTGGAAAAAATTCGACTTGAGCGTTTTCTTCAACGGTTCCGGAAACCGCAAAATTATGCTCAATCCTTCTTCACTCCAGCCTTTCAACCAGAGCTGGACGGCAGACCGCAATCTGATGCAGTGGATTGCAGACGGCTATTGGAAGGCAAGTTCTGATAATTCCTCTGCCGTTTGGCCGAGACTCGCAACAGCCCAGGCGCAGCAGGAGAATAACCTTGTTGCAAGTTCATTCTGGATCAAGAACGGTAGTTTCCTACGTTTCAAGACTCTTGAGGTCGGCTATTCCTTTCCGCATTGCAGGGTATATTTCAGTGGGGACAACCTGGCTGTGTGGTCAGCTTTCAAGTATTGGGACCCGGAATTGAGTTTCAATACATATCCATTGAGCCGAACATTCAACATTGGTGTACAAGTAAATTTCTAAAACGATGAGAGTCAATAATATATATAAACTTTGCATATCTGTGGCCGCTGCGGCATTTCTATATTCCTGCAGTTTCCTCGATGTGGTTCCTCCAGAGACCGAGGGACCGGATGATTTCCTTCTTGAGGCTGAGGATGCGTTGAAGTACCTGTACGGCTGCTATGGAACACTTCAGAAAAACAATACCAAGGTCCTTTCTTACAATACCCTTGCTTTCGGAAGTGACGAGGTGGTGGGCCCTGAGACTGTCTATGACAATTTCAGGAAGCAGCAGTGCAACCAGATTACCGGCTACAATGTGGCAGGAAACGGGGGAGTTTGGGGAGACTATTACTATGGTATAGGCTATTGCAACAAGTTCATCTCGGATCTCAGTTCGACAGAAGTCAAGAACCTGACCAACAGCGACAAAGTCAATTACATAGCCGAGGCGAAGTTCCTCAAGGCCTATTATCATTACAAATTGATGTCTGCCTGCGGTCCTATTCCAATTATTGATCAGCAATTGCCTATGTCCCTGCCGAAGGAGCAAATCCCCGGCCGTTCGCATTTCGATGCCTGCGTGGACTATGTGGTGAATCTTTGTGACGAGGCCTATCCGGATCTGGAGAAGGATTTCAATTCCAACAGCCGTTATTATGGACGTGCTACAAAAATGGCTGCCAAGATGCTCAAAGCCAAGGTGCTTGTACTGGCGGCATCTCCACTGTGGAACGGCTCATTCCCGGACAAGACCTGGAAGAATGAGAAATATCAGACCCCGGGTTATGGTTATGAGCTGGTATCAAAGAGTTATGACCCTCAAAAGTGGGAGCGGGCAGAGAAAGCCTGTTTGGAAGCTTTGGAGGAGGCTCAGGACAATGGTCACAGGCTTTTTGACCTCGCAGAATCTGAAGCTCTCAGGCTTGCAGATGGAATAGCTCTCCCGAAAGTTCCAGTCAGTGACCCGGCGGCAAAAGAAGAAATTGCAAAACGTACTATGCTGATGCGTTATGCAACTGTTGCAAAGCCTAGCCAGGGTAATAAGGAAATACTGTGGGGCTGTCTGTGGCTCACCAATGAAATCTGTTCCTGGGCATCTTACCCTCACTATGTCCTCATACGTGAAAACGGACAGCCTGCCGGCGGATGGGGTATGATAAGTCCTACGCTTCAGACCGTAGAGAATTTCTTTACGAAAAACGGAAAGCGCCCGGCTGACGACCCTGTTTTTCCAAGTGAGGGAGACTGGTTCAGAAGGGCAGGATTTGAAGGCTTGCAGGAGAATGTAATCAACCTTTGCGCCAATCGCGAGCCACGCTTTTATGCGGCAATATCTTTTGACGGCGATGAATACTCGCCAGTGATTGCCAATGGCTCGCCTCTGTATATCAATGCAATGGACCCGGACCAGAATGGTTATAATACCGACAAATACGGTGTCAACAACAATTCCCGCACAGGTTTTTGGAACAAGAAACTCGTGCATCCGAACACCCGTTATGACAGCTGGGGCAGTGACAACACGGGCTCTGTGATAGACCATCCGTGGTCCATTTTCAGGCTTGCTGACCTGTATTTGATTTATGCTGAGGCTTGCGCGCATACCGGACACATTTCAGACGGACTGGTTTACCTGAACAAGATTCGTGAGAGGGCAGGAGTGCCGGAGTACACTTTGGCTGAGGTGTCAGATTCGGAAAAGTTCCTCAAGGCTGTGCTCGAAGAAAGGTTCTGCGAACTTTATCTTGAAGGTATGCGTCTGGAGGACATAAGACGTTATGTCAATGGCGCGAAATATATGAGCCACGATTGCTATCAGGGCCTTAATGTGCTCGAGAAGAATCCGACTTTCGAGTCTTTCAACGTAAGAACAAATGTGGAACAGCAATATATGTGGCACAACAGGATGTATCTGCAGCCGGTTCCGGATTCAGAAGTATATGCAAATCCTCAGATGGTTCAGGCTCCTCTTTACTAATTTGACATTGTTATGAATACAAAACTATATAGATACTTATGCGTGCCTGTGCTGGCGACATCTCTCCTGTCCTGTTCCGACAAGGAAATGGACATATTTCCAGAACAGTACAAGACCATAGTTTACATCAAGGAGAGCACGACTAATTACGTGACCATAGATGCTACGGCTGAGAATCCGACCTTCGATTTCACGGTCTGCAAAGGCGGCAGCGAGATTGCAAATGAAGCCGATGCCAAAATCCAGCCTCTGACACAGGAGTATGTAGATGAGCAGTACAATTCATCTGCGACGAATATTAAATATCGCATCCTGCCGGAAGATGCCTATACTGTGGACAGTCCGCTCAACCTTCATTTCGAAAGCGGGGACACATACAAGGTTATCAGGTACACGCTCATATCCGAAAGGCTTGCAGCCCTATCTTCTGCTAGTGACAATATCCGCTACATAATCGGTTTCAGTCTCGAGAGCAAAACAGCTTCTGTAAATGAAAAATGTGCAAGGTATATTTGTGAAATCAGCGATGTCATCGTGCCGACCCTTGGCTTTGAAAAGGCTGGACTGAACAGAGTCTCCACTCCGATTGACGAGGCCTATCAGAACGATGAACTTCAAATCAGCATACCTGTTGAGGTGAAGTCCCTGACCAACCGCTGGGATATCAGTGCAAAGGTGGTTCTGGACGAGGATTGGCTGAATACCTACAATATTGTCAATTCAACAGATTATGAGCTTCCTGCTGATTACACATTCGCAACGGATGTGAAACTCGTTTCTACGGAGCAGAAGGCGTTTGTCAAGGTTACTGTCAAGGGAGTATCTTCATTACTCAAGGCTGTCGTACTTCCTCTCAGGCTCACGGAAGCATCCCAGTTCAAGGTCTCTGATATGGATAATATCTATGCGCTGATGCTAGACCCTACCATTGCCCATCCGGCATTGTTTGACAGCTCGGCCTGGGATTGGAAGGAGTGCTGCCACGAACCGTGGGAAAACGGTGGTAACTGCTCCGCCTTCTATATGATAGATAATGACATCAATTCTTATTGGCATTATTCGTGGGAGGCTTCGAGTCCTTGCAAAGGCCAGGCAAACCACTGTTTCGTATTCGATATGGGCAGCAGCCGCATCATTTCCAGTTTCGGATATGTTTGCCGTCAGAATATGTGGTCAGGCAACAGCCTTAATGCCTTGAGTTTCTTCGTCAGCAACGCTGATGCTGTTATGGCTCAGGATGTTCACGACCACAGCAACTGGAAGCAGATTGTGGATGCATATCCAGTTGAGACGAAAAACGATGAACAGACCATCCCTGTGAAACTCTCTATGGGACGCTATCTCAAGGTGATGATTGCCGGTTCAAACGGCATTGAAGGCAATAACGGAGTTATGAAGGGCTGCATTGCAGAAATTAAGGTTTATGGTAAAAATTAACAATTGAGAGAGTTATGAAGAAATACATTTATTTTACGCTCCTGTGCCTGGCTTTGATGGTCGGATGCAATAAGAATGAGGCAAAAGACAGGGTGAATGACCCTACAGGCAAGTTTATGAAGATATCAGGAAGGGGATTGTGCCAGGCTGACGGCACCGAGTTCACCATCAAGGGAGTGAATCTGAACCATTGGCTGACCCCGGAAGCTTACTGTTTCGGATTCTCCAATATTTCCGTTACGGAGGTTGACAAGGCTTTCAGGCAAATTTTCGGAGACGAGTATATGAACGGGTGGTGGAAGCGCTTTCTGGAGAACTACATCGGTGACGAGGACTTTGTATATCTCAATTCCATTGCCGCCAATACCGTTCGCTTGCCTTTGACATACAGACTTTTCAATGATTCGTTCTACCTGTGTGACAACAATCCGGAAGCTGGCTTCGCCTACATAGACTATGTGGTGAAGATGTGCAAGGAAGTGGGCCTGTATCTGATTCTGGATATGCACGTGGCTCCGGGAGGACAGAGCGGAGCAGCACACATAGATGACAGCGACGGCTATCCGCGTCTGTTCGAGAGCCAGGAAAATATGGACGAGTATTGCAGAATCTGGAGGATGATTGCAGAGCGTTATGCAGAGGAGCCGATAATCCTGGGCTATGAGCTTCTGAATGAGCCTATTGCCAAGAAGTATGAGTCTTTGTATCATTATCTTCAGCCGACTTATGAAAAGGCAACCGCAGCTATCCGGGAAGTGGACAAGAACCATATCATCATCTTGGGTGGAGGCAATTTCTGCGATGATTTTTCAATGCTCACAAATTATGCTTTTGACACAAAGCTTATGCTGACCTGCCACCGCTATGGAAGCACAGATGTTACCAAATTCTCTGATATATCTATTCAGACAAATCTGCCTATGTACATGGGCGAATTCGGACACTGGAGCGGCGGCGCGGAAAATAACTTCCAAGTGGTTTCCAATATGAAATCCAGAGGTATAGGCTATACATATTGGCCTTACAAGAAGATGGACAACTGGGAGTCTCTGCTCGGGTTTACCGTGCCTGAAGACTGGTCAATGATTGCGGAGTTTGTCAACTCTCCGAGGGAAACTATTGTGCAAGTTCAGATTGCGCTGAAGAAAGTTGATGTGGAAAAAGCCACCAAGGCTATGGAAGAGTATCTGGAAAACTGTAAATTCCGTAACTGTTTCGAGAGATCGGGTGTTAAGGACGGTTTGCAGTTCAAATAATAGAATCACGTCATTCAAATGACCAGAATGAAACCGGCAGAATCTGTTAAATTCCGGGCTCCATATCAGACACCATCCTGCAAGATCCTTTCAGTCAGGACGGACGGAAACATGTGCCAAAGCAATTTCATGAACATTCAGGATATTGAGTATGATGGTGAGGAATTGTCGTGCTGAAAACAGAATCTTATTATGAATAAATCTATTTCTCATTTTGGAGTGTCTTTGGCGGCCATTTCCACTTTATTGTCCTGCATCAACGAATTGTCTGCCCATGATGAGGCCTTTGGAAGTGGGATCCCATTTGAGGTGTGTGCGTCAAGCGATGATACTAAAACCTCTATGAATGGACGTGCTACTTGCTGGGACTCTGATGATTGCATCAATCTTTTCCATGCGTGTGCAGGTATTGCTTCATATATTGATGATGGACAGTTCATCATCACTGCTGACAACCTCGGGGACAACAGGTTTACAGGGACTCTCGGGTCTGCGCTTGAAGCCGGAAAATATGACTGGTATGCTTTCTATCCGTACAGCAGTGCCAACAAGACTCCTGCCGGTTCTTCCAATAATGATTTTGGGAATACTACCATAGGTGGTATTTCCCAGAATCAGGTTGGAAACAATTCAACGGCTCATCTCTGTGGCACGACCTGCCCTCTATGCGGCATTGCCTCAGGGGTGGCACACAATGCAACTCCAACTATTGTAATGAAGCACCTCGTTTCAATTGTTGAAGTGATTGTGACCAATAATAGCGGCTCAGACCTTACGGTTACGTCGGTTTCATTCACAGGTACTGAAGATATAGCGGGAGAATATTTTGTCAACTTTGCGAAATCTCCGGTCGTATATACAAAAAGAGGAGTTGATTATGTTTCGGACAAAGCAACTCTTTTGGTGACAGGTGGTGAGGCAATTCCTGATAAAGGCTCCGCAAAGTTCTATATCGCAATCAAGCCGTTCACAGTCTCTGACGGTATCCTGAAAATAGCGGTGAACGGATATGAAAAGGAAATCCCTGTCACGAAACAGACTGTATTCGCGGCAGGAAAGATAAAGAAGGTCAACTTCAACTTTGATCATGCCAATGCTGTGGACAACCCACGTCAGGCACCTTTGATGTCTTCGACGCATCCTTACACAAATGGCAATTTTGAAATGATGGAAACCGAGCCGGGAGTCTATACTAGAGAACACGTCTGGCTGAGCGGTCAGGAAAAGGATATATATTTCCCTGCCGGGACAAGCGGCTTCTATTACAATGCAGTGAACGGATGGATTGCATCGGAGGACCCTGAGTTTGATGTAGTTTACTCAAATGAGCGGGTTCCGTTGAAAGTACAGCAATGGGGCGGAAAGAACTACACGGAGAAATACTACACCATAATTCTCGATACCAACACAATGAAGCTCAAGGTGCTTCAGGACCGTGGGGAAAGGTTCTGGATAACAGGAGACAACCTCAGTTGGGACTTGAACAAATATGAGATGGATGTTGACAAGCAGGCAGGCAAAGCCACTTGGCGCGGATATCTCAAGGCCGGCAAGTTCAAGATTCACGGTGAAAATCTGTATGATAAAGACCCTTGGCATGGCCCTGCTAATACGGATTACGGCTCCGGTGAGTGGTATTTCCACGACAGTTCAAGAGAGAACGGAATCAGTATGAACAGCGATGCCGACCATAAGTGGAATGTACAAGCCGGGTACTATGCTCTGGAATTCAATTACAAGGCAAATCCAATGACCTTTGTTGTCACTCCCGTGCAAAGTCTTGATTTGAAAGTCAATGGAAAGCCCCTTAACTATGACGGAAATTATGAATATTCAATAGAGACCCAATTCACCAAAGGTGAGGCTCTTGTCTTGAGCGGCTGCAAGAACCTTGAATACGTGAGGATGGACCCGGACTTCCTGAGGAACGGCAATTTCAATGCGAAGACCGGCACTTACAGATTTATCCTGCACCTTCAGTCACACGACAGCAGCTGGGCAAATGGAGGGACCAATGCCCCTACTTGTTCCTGGACAATGTTCAAGGGAATCAACAATGGCGGCACATACAGCACTCTGATACTTTCCGGCAACGGTGTGGGCGATATCACGCTCAACAATAGGGTGGGATGGACAGTCACTTCACCTGATCAGCCTTTTATGGCAGAGATCGAGGACAATGTTTTCCAGTTTACAGGTCGTTACAAGGGTTTCAGTGAATGGTCTGAACCTTATGACAGGTGGACTTTGGACCTGAATTTCAAATATTTCGGTACCACCAACTGGGGCTATGGCACTCCAAACGAAGTGATTCTTCTTGACAATACAGGCAAAATCAAGCAGATTTCTGATGATCCTTATAATAACGGAAATTTTACCTGGCTTAATAATAGCGAAGGCAACCGCTGGGAAGACTATGGCTATTATCGTATCACGTTGAAACGGAATACTGATCCCCATATTGTAATTTTTGACAGATTGAATGACTTGAACGGGGGTAGCGGTAATATTCAGACGGGACAATATATCAAAACGGCAGGCAAGGTCTTGTATAAGCCGGATGGCACTGTGTTCACAATCAAGGGTGTGAACCTGAATCATTGGCTGACCCCGGAGGCCTACTGTTTCGGCTTTTCCAATATGTCCGTGACGGAGGTGGACAAGGCCTTCAGGCAAATTTTCGGAGACGAGTATATGAAAGGGTGGTGGAAACGCTTCCTGGAGAACTATATCAGTGACGGGGATTTCAAATATCTCGGTTCAATCGGAGCCAATACCGTCCGTTTACCGTTGACCTACAAGCTTTTCAATGATACCTTCTATCTATGTGACAACAATCCCAATGCAGGTTTCGCCTTCATAGACTATGTGGTGAAAATGTGCAAGGAAGCGGGTCTGTACCTCATCTTGGATATGCACGTGGCTCCGGGAGGACAAAGCGGAGCCTCTCATATCGACGACAGTGACGGATATCCGCGCCTGTTTGAAAGTCAGGCGAATATGGACGAGTATTGCAGGATTTGGAGGATGATTGCGGAGCGTTATGCCGAGGAACCGATAATCTTGGGCTATGAGCTTCTGAATGAGCCGATTGATCAGAAATACAGTGCTTTGTATCCTTACCTGCAGACGACATATCAGAGAGTAACGGCAGCAATAAGGGAAGTGGACAAGAACCATATCATCATCTTGGATGGAGGCAATTTCTGCAATGATTTCTCGATGCTGAATGATTATTCGTTCGACAGTAAGATAGTCCTGACCGGTCACCGCTACAACAGCACTTATGTGGCTGATTTTGCCCAGGTTTCAAACAGTAGCAACCTGCCTATGTTTATCGGGGAATTCGGGCATTGGAACGGTGGTCAGGAACAAAACTCCGATATAGTCTCCAATATTATATCCTATGGAATGGGATATACATATTGGCCTTTCAAGAAGATGGACAATTGGGAGTCTCTGCTGGGCTTTGACAGTCCTGGCGATTGGATGGGAATTCAAAATTTTGTCAATGCCCAAAGGGATAATCAGACACAAATACAGAATGCGCTGCAAAATGTGAATGTGGAAAAAGCCAGGACTGCAATGGAGCGCTATCTTGAGAATTGTAAATACACGAATTGCTTCGAGAGGTCCAATGTAAGGAACGGATTGCAGTTCGGTCAATGATTATTTATATGGAAACAATTAAGCAAGCGGTGGCAACCGCACTCGTAATTGCATTGGCACTTTCATTATTCATAGAAGCAGATGCCAAAGTAATACCAAACCCCATATTCGCCGACAATATGGTCTTGCAGCAGAATGCTCAGGTGGCTTTCTGGGGAGAGGCGAAGGCTGGAGCAAAGGTGAAGATTACTCCTTCGTGGAGCAGGAAAATCGTCAGGGTACAGGCCGATGCTGATGGAAAGTGGTTCACAAGACTGGCAACTCCTTCTGCCGGAGGCCCTTATGAGATTCTTCTCGAAGACGGGGAGAAGACTCGCATCAGCAATGTCCTCATAGGGGAGGTCTGGCTCTGCAGCGGCCAGTCCAATATGGAAATGCCAGTTAAAGGGTGGCCGGGACAGCCCATAGCCGGCTCTGCGGATTATATATTGGGAGCTGATGCGCAACTGCTTGTGCGTCATTGTTATGTGAAACGGGAAACTGCATTGTCAGTCAGGGATAAATGCACGGCGACCTGGACGGAAAACACACCGGAGGGAGTGGCAGAGTCGAGTGCCTATGCCTATTTCTTCGCCCGCAAGCTGAATGAGATGTTGGATGTCCCCGTAGGAGTTATAAATGTGTCCTGGGGCGGCAGCAGCATTCAGGCGTGGATGAGCAGGGAATTGCTGGAAGCGGAATTTGCCGGAGAGGTGGATTTGAAGGCCTACGAACTTGGAAGATGGCCTGAAGGGCAGCAGGGATTTGTGCCAGCCTGTCTCTACAATGCAATGTTGCACCCTCTTGCCCCATTCACCATAAAGGGATTCATCTGGTACCAGGGGTGCAATGACAGGTCTGATTACAGGCTCTACCGCAGGATGCAGCCTGCCTTTGTGTCTATGTTGAGGCAGGAATGGGGAGATGACTCCCTTCCATTCTATTTCACCCAGATTGCACCCTATGCCTATGGTAATCCCGATGACAGCTTATCCGGATATTTTATGTGGACTCAGGCCTTGACGCTGAAGGATATTCCTCACAGTGGAATGGTTTCCACAGCCGACGCTGGAGAAAAGGACTGTATCCACGCTTCAGACAAGAAGACTCCTGCTGAACGTATGGCTAATCTGGCTCTTGTGAATACCTATGGATATTCGAGTGCTGTCGATGTGCAAACTCCTGTAGCTGAGTCTTTTGCATTTGTCAATGGGGTGGCGGAGGTGACATTCCGCACTGGGTCCCTGGGGCTTATGCCCATTTCGACAGATTTGCAAGGGTTTGAGCTTGCTGGGGAGGATGGGGTTTTCCGTCCTGCAGTGGGCAGAATAGATGAAAAACGCACAAATCTGGTCAGGGTGCAGTCTCCAGAAGTCTCAGCTCCAGTTGCTGTGAGATATTGTATGAAGAACTGGTTCGAGCCGACACTTTTCAATTGCTTCGGCATCCCGGCAAGTCCGTTCTGTTCTGATTATGAGTAACGGGCCGGGTGATTTATGAATAATGATCGCCTGTTTGCAGGCATATTAAAGGTAATATAAGTATGTATAGGATTTATCTTCTCGTGTTGGGCTTGCTGCTGAGTTTGCCGCTGGCAGCAGACAACAATCCATTCAATGCAGCATCAGGAGGAACAACTGTGGTTCAGGGCCTGAACAGTACCAGGGTGGGGGAAATCAGGATAATTTCAGCCAATCCAGGCGATTGGAAATTCAGTGCCTCCATTGAGGCTGAAGGGGACAGGGAAGTGCTGACCATTGTTATGGACTCTCCCACTCCCGCTCAACCTGCTGATTTCAAGGTCTTTTTCTCAATTCCTCAGAAAGGTGTCTTCAATGTGTGGACCTCGAAGACCGACTGTTCGACTCATCTGGACCCGTTCTGGTCCAGTCCCAACTATAGGAGTTCCTTTGCCTATTGTATGCCCCTGTACAGCTACTTTGATGACAATGAAAACAATTGCTTGACAATTGCTTGCAGCGAGGCTCTGCGCCGGGTGGATGCCAAGTTGGGAGTGCTTGAGGAAGGTTGTGAAATCTGTTCTGAATTGCAGTATTTCAATGAACCGGAAGCCCCTTTGACGCATTATACCACTCAAATTCTTCTGGATGCCCGCCATGTTTTCTGGTCGGAAAGCATCGCTGAAGCTTCCGAGTGGATGACCAATGCTGGGGGTTTTGAGCCGTCTGATGTACCTGATGCGGCCTTTGAACCATTATATTCCACGTGGTACCAGTTCCATCAGCAGGTCACAGATGAGAGTGTCCTTGCGGAATGCCGTCTGGCAGCGGATTTGGGAATGAAGACGGTCATCCTGGATGACGGATGGCAGACAGACAACACTTGGAAAGGATATTCCTGGTGCGGTGACTGGAGGCCGGCTCTGTCAAAATTCCCTGATATGGCTGCCCACGTGGCCCGGGTGCAGGAATTGGGGATGAAATATATGGTTTGGTACAGCGTTCCGTATGTGGGGAGGAACAGTGATGCTTACAGCCTTTTCAGAGGCAAATTCCTCAGGGAAAACGGCAATACTGCCATTCTGGATCCGCGTTTTCCCGAGGTGCGGGAATATCTTATCGGGACTTATGTGAAAGCCCTGAAAGAATGGAACTTGGATGGATTCAAACTTGATTTCATAGACGAATTCAGATTCAATGGTCCAGACCCCGCAGTGGCGGAAAATTATGCCGGAAGGGACATCCTGAATGTAAGTGAGGCGGTTAATGTGCTGATGAAGGATGTTTACACAAGTCTGCGGGCAATCAAGCCGGACATTCTTCTGGAATTCCGTCAGGCTTATATAGGACCTGCTGTGAGACAGTTCGGAAATATGTTCAGGGCAGCTGATTGTCCGGGAAATGCGGCCGACAACCGTAAGCGGATTGCCAATCTGCGCCTTACTTCGGGCAGTACCGCAGTGCATTCGGATATGCTGGAGTGGAATCTTGCAGAAACTCCTGAAAATGTGGGGCGGACTATCATTTCGTCCATTTTCGGTGTAATCCAATATTCTGTTATGCTGGAGAATCTTCCTCAGTCTCAGGCTGATGTGGTACGGCAGTGGATGGCATTTGCCGGGGAACATAGGGAAACTCTGCTCAGGTCTGAATTCCGGCCGCGGCATCCTGAACTTAACTATCCTGTAATTGAGGCAGAAAGCGTGACCGAAAGAATTGTGGCAGTTTTTCAGGACAATGTGATTGTTGAAAGGGGAGACCGAAGCAAAAAATTTTATGTGCTGAATGCATCCGGTTCCACGAAAGTGAGAATAGAGCAGCCAAACGGAAAAATAATCACCGTTGAGGTCCCTTGCGGAGGCTGGTCAGCGATTAAGTAATCATTGGATACTGCCGAGTAATTATTCACTGCCGATGAAACTTGTTATGAATCGATGTAAGGCTTTAGTATCAGTCTTGGCCTGTGTTGTTGCTATGCTGCCTTCCTGCACCGGGCAAGTCGAACTTGTCCTTGGGGAACCGGTAATTATTGTACAGGGCATAAGGCCGGAAGAAAAGCTGTGGGGACCGTACCAATTCCCGGTGCCATATCAGATGGGTGACCGCATAGTGGTTTCTGTACACGTTTCGGATGATTCTTTTACATCCTATGCCGACCCTTACCGCTGGTTTGAAAGCCGGGATGGCGGAAAGCATTGGCAAGAGGTCTCAGCTGCTGTGGCCGACTCCTGTGGTACAGTCTTGCCTGACGGGGATGTTGTGAGATTGCCTATGGAAAACTCGAAAGTGTTGACAGGATGGAAATTTGAGCCTTTTGACCGACTGACTCCTGACTATGATTTCTCCTGTCCTGCCGGGGAAGGCTGTTTCCCAATACCCGACGGGGCGAGGGGAGACCTTTTCGGTTCCATAGCATACACTTATAAGGCTGAAAGGCTTGCCCCTTCCCTAAGAGATGTGAAATGGGCTGTGTCCCGTTTTTCTTGCGGAGAGGTTATCAAGGACACTGCCTCTGTGGACTGGCCCGGACTTTCCCGCGTGGTCCACTGCAATGGAGGATTCAATCACCCGGTTCTGAAATCTGTTTTTCCAAGGGGTTATCCCAGAGTCGGTCCTGACGGTCGCCTCTGGGTTACAGCGTTTTCAGGAGAAGGGCATATCTCAAGGAAGACAGGAGTGTATTCACCTTATTACTCAGCATTGCTTTTCGTATCGGATGATGGAGCCCGTTCATTCAGAATGGTTGCGGAAATGGAATACCCGGCTGACGGGACAAGGGAGTACCCTTATGCCTCCGGTGGTTTCTCTGACAGTGATATAGCCTTCTTTCCGGACGGTTCAATGGTCTGGTTCTTCCGTTCCAACTGGTACGGCACTACCGGTCAGGAATGGAGTCCGATGTACTGGAGCCGTTCGGAGGATGAGGGCAAATCCTGGAGCAAGCCTGTAGTATTTTCTTTTTGTGGCACGCTTCCGAGGGTGGCAACTCTCGAGTGCGGTACATCCATAGTGGTATATGGCCGTCCGGGTATATTTGTGCAGGCCTCATTGGACAGGGGAGGCAAGCATTGGAGTGAACCTTTGGAAGTGATGACAGCTTCCGACCGTTCTTCCCTGGCAAATATTCCGATTGAAAATCCGACTTTTCACGAATATGACGGTGCAGGCGGAAACCCTGAAATAATCCCTCTTGATGCCGATACGGCTCTGCTTGTATATAGCGACTTCTATGTCCCCGACTCCAAAGGCATCAAAAGAAAGTCCATACTATGCCGCACTATTACTGTTCGTAAATGATATCAAATTCCCGGTTAAGCATTCCTAGACCGAAGGATTAATCATCTCCTCATAAAGCGCAACCGGGCCGAGGTGCCAGAGTTTTGTGGATTCATCTGCAAGACGGGGATAAAGTCCGGATGAATAAACGCGGCGGACCGCCTCAATGTTGCCACATCCATTTTCTTCAGCATATATGCGTGCCACCCCTGCGATGATTCCTGGAAGCAGCAGATATAAATTATCTTTGTTTATCTCTGTCATAATGCCACTTTCTTAAAACCTGCATAAACGAGGGATTTCAAGGATGCCGGTGTGTGAAATAGCAATTGGTCAACCAGCGTGTATGTTTTCAATTCTCGTATAAGTGTCTGCTTGTTGATAAGACCGGCTTCATATAGTGCAAATTGGGCATATACGCGGTCATTTGCGACAGGACCGTAAACATAGTCATAAGAATGTTCAAAGAAGCTATTGTTGCGGTTGGAATAGACAAAATCAACCCATTCCTCCGTCGGAGAATCAAACCAGAGGGTATTGCCATTTCTAATGGTTTCAACATCAGCGTCATAGATATTAACATAGGCAATTCTATGTTTTTCATTGATACGTCGTTTTGCCCATTGTTCCGCTTGAATATAGTCAGTTGTAGTGTAAAACCCACTGCCGTAATCAAGGGTGCGATTTGGTTGTCGTATTTCAGGCAGTTCAACGACTTCAATACTTCCGTGGTACAGTGTCATCTGAATCGATTGTTTAGAAAGTCATCAATTTCTTCAATAAGCCATTGGTGGCTTTGAGTGTGCAGAATCTCGTAATTGTCGGCAAGATATTCAGCAACTCCTTTATCAAAGAATAACTTGGCAACCTCTGCACCTTC
>JALFCH010000016.1 GCA_022771245.1 Rikenellaceae bacterium
CATTTCCGAAGTGGGCTATCCGGTGTTGGTGAGGCCGTCCTATGTGCTTTCCGGAGCAGCTATGAACGTGTGCCACAGCGACTCCCAGCTGAAGGAATTCCTGGACCTGGCAGTGGAAGTCTCGGATGAGCATCCGGTGGTAATCAGTTCATTCATACAGAGATGCAAGGAAATTGAATGTGACGCCGTGGCTGACCGGGGGAAAGTCCTTTTCGCAGCCATATCGGAACATATCGAATTTGCTGGAGTGCATTCAGGAGATGCCACCATACAGTTCCCCGCACGCCGAATCTACGCGGTGACAGCAGCCCGTATCCGCAAAGTTGCCTCGGCCATAGCCCGTGAATTGAACATCACCGGTCCTTTCAACATCCAGTTCCTTTCCAAGGGCGACTCCCTGAAAGTAATAGAGTGCAACCTGAGGGCCTCCAGAAGTTTCCCATTCGTGTCCAAAGTAATGGGAATCAATATGATAGAACTTGCCACAAAAGCAATGCTGGGGGAAAATCCCGAGGCCGTGGATGCAGATCCTTTTGCCCTCGAATACACCGGAATCAAATGCTCCCAGTTCTCATTTTCAAGACTGAACCAGGCCGATCCGGTCTCAGGCGTGGATATGGCCTCCACCGGCGAAGTGGGCTGCCTGGGAGACAGCACAGCAGAAGCCCTGCTCAAGGGTATGCTTTCCGTGGGCTACAGAATACCTAAGAAAGCCGTGCTGATTTCCTCGGGGGACGCTCTCCAGAAGGCAGACTTGCTCAATGCCTGCAAATTGCTGGTTAACAATGGTTTGAATATCTATGCCACAGGAGGCACCTGGGCCTATCTCAAGGCGAACGGCATTGCAGCGGAGAAAGCTTTGTGGCCTGATGAAGCCGAAGCCCTGGAAGGCAAGTGTTCCGAAGGCATACTGACAGGCGAAACGGCAGGCAAACCGGCAAACGGCATCCCTGCCACAGACCTGATCAGGCACCACGAAGTGGACCTTGTGGTGAACATACCGAAAAACCTCTCAGCCAACGAATTGGAGAGAGGTTACAAAGTCCGCCGTGCAGCAGTGGATTTCAACGTCCCGCTGCTCACGGACAGCCGTCTTGCCGCAGCCTTCATTGATGCATTCTGCAACATTCCTGAATCCGGTTTGGCCATCAAGGCTCGGGACGGGTACGGGGAAGGCCTCCGGACTGAATTTAACTGAGGATCTTCCAGTCCTCAATGCGCCTGTTGGAAGTGGAAAAGTTCACTCCAATCCTGAATATTTTACGCGAATCGTTGGAGAACGGCTTTGCATAGCCTTTCTCATCGATTTGCGACAAAGCGGATTCAGCAGAACTGTCTATCTTAAGCTCAATTATGTAGATATAATCCCTGGTCTGGAACAGGAGGTCGATACGGCCATTGCTTGTACTGCGTTCTGCCTGAACATACTCCCCAAGGAGTTCCATTATGATGTACATCGCATATTGGAAGTCCCGTTCTGCATTTCCCTGAATTTGATAAGTCGTGTTTGCAAACAAGGATTCCAGAATCCTCATAAACAGTTCAGGATTCCCGTCCCTGAGCGCCTGAGCCAGTTTCCCTGTAGTAGTATTCCCCTCGGCGGGATTGACAGGCACATAATATGAGTAAATGAAATTCAAAAAACCGCTCTTGACTTCGCTGTTGGGGAAACCGAGGCGATACTCCCGGAATTCCGGATTGTAATCCTTGATTGTAAGGTAACCGGTCTGGAAAAAGAGGGATACAGGTTTATTGACAATATCCGCCATCCCGCTCAACTCGTATGATGAAACGACAATATTGTCGGACAGACTGGTAACATCAAAGGAGGTCTGTTTCATTACATTGACAAGCAGGGTAGGTGTCCCTGTCTCAAACCAATAATCCCGGAACTGTTTTGAACGGAATGTGTTCAGAAGGCTGAAAGGATTGTACATTCCCGGCACATTTTCAGAAAAATGGTATCCGTCATACATATCCCTCAACTTATCAAAACAGTCTTCTTCAGTCATCGCGTTCGACAGTGCAAGTTCAGAGATGCTTTCTGTGAAATATATTCCCAGGTCTTTCTCTGAAATGCCGCAAATATCCGCGTAATCGGCATCAAGCGAAATGTCAATCAGATTGTTCAATGCACTAAACACACTCATCTTGCCGATTCTGGTAACTCCGGTCAGAAATCCGAATCTGATTTGGCCATCCTTGGCTTTCAAGACACTGTAGAAACCCTGAAGTGTCTGCTTGAAGTAATCTGACAGCTCTGGATTCAGAATGTTGTCAATAATTGGCTTGTCGTATTCGTCTATCAAAATGACAATTTTCTTCCCGGTTTTCCTGTAGATACCGTCAATCAAGTCCTTAAAACGGGCAGAGTGCTTATTAAATCTCTGTTCAATCCCGAATTCGTTCTCCCAATTACCAAGGCATTGATTCAAAGTTATATCCAAATCCTCAGCTTTCAAATAATCACTTCCACTGAAATCCAGATGCAGCACCGGATATTCAGCCCATTCCTTTTCCAGCCGTTCAAGAGCCAGGCCTTCAAACAATTCCTTCCTACCTCTGAAATAAGACTCCAATGTTGAGACGAGAAGACTTTTGCCGAACCTCCGCGGACGGCTCAAAAAATAATAAGTCCCTGAAGACACCAAATCATATATTGACGCTGTCTTGTCAATATATACATATCCTTCCTTCCGGATTTTCTCGAAATTCTGTATTCCTATCGGGTACAACATAAACAACTACGCCTTGTCAATCCCACAAATATACAAATTAATTGATATTTTCCATATTGCACCTCCACATTCAGATTTCTTTTCTGGCTGCTCACGGACAGCCGTCTTGCCGCAGCCTTCATCGACGCATTCTGCAACATTCCGGAATCCGGTTTGGTCATCAGGACCCGGGACGGGTACGGGGAATAACGAATTGCAAGGCACCATTTATAGGTATCCGATTTCTGTAATGCATACCCGTTAAAAGGTCAGTCATTACTATTTTATCGTTATCATTTTATAGTAATCATTTTATAGTAATCATAAAAACGCAGCGTTGCTAGACTTTGGGACCCCATTTCACGCATCAAATATGCAAGATTTTTTCTTTTCAATACTGATTTTGTATCTATCCCTTCAAGACGCTCCATTGCACTGGCAAGTGCCACAAAATTGTCAAGTCTAATGGCTGACCCTTCGCCTTTCATCTGCCAAACCAAGACCAGCCTTCATAGGCAATAAAACCAGGTGAATCATATTATCTGATTCTGCTCCCGGATGTATTCTGATATGAGATCCAAATGATAACCGTCAATGTGGGCTGTTGTACCCTTTTCCCGGAAAGATTGCAGAACTTCAGCAATACGAGTTATAATGGAATCTGCATTTCTCACGTCATTCTCCGACGCGAGTCTGATTAACTGGCCTCGGGAAATGAGTTTGTCACTTTCTGCAATTGACATTGCGTGCCTGTCCCCAATGAAACGGTTCTTGTAATTGACAGTGAAAGTCACATCATAGGCAGGAGCGAGTCTCCAAGTCCCGTCTTCAGACATAATGAATGAAAAATTTTTGTCGTGATCGTCAGTCACACCGGCCAGATAATTGAACACAACACGCAGATACAATTGTTCAATATCGTGATACGGGAGATGCAGGATGCGACAAACTTTGAACAATTCATCATAAGATGTTACCTCACCGCACAAAGAACGGAGTGTTGCAGAATGTACTTTTTTCCCATCCTTGCGGTCAAACCTTTCTGTCAGGAAATGATTGGCTCCGGAAACTGGCAGGAGAACAGACTTTTCCATTTCTATTCCGCATTCTGTGGCCATCTGGTAATACACATACTCTATTTCTGCTGTTGGCCAAGTCTCTGAATCCCGAAACTTCAGAATGTATTGGACGAAATCTACCGGAAGGAGGACCTGTCCTGAACGAACCTCACCAGTCTTCCAGTTGATGGCAACTATGGCCTTCGGGTGTTTTCCCCCAGCGCTCATACCTACAGTCATCAGTTCGTTCACTCCCGGACGATTGGCCAAGTTCAAGGCAACTCCTTCCCTGGCCGATTCTATCTCAATTGCCAAATTATATAACTCATCAAGCATAACAGCATCATCGGTTGACGAATTATACATTTGCGGAACGAATTCAAAGCCGCCCATTCCCCTTTTTCCGATGAAAGCCAATTTATCTACAGCTGTTACATCGTGGCTTCTGAGCCCATTTGCTTCCATCCACTGAAAAAAAACCAGGTTGCCCCAATCATCAGGTAGCGAAGCACTCAGAAACCTTGGCAAACCCTCATATTCATTTCTCCTGCATATATCAGACATTCCTCTCCTGACCAGATAGGTCGAAAGTCTATATGGTCCCACAGGATCCACATCAACGCCAAAAGTATGATACTCCGGATTGAACGAAACCTTGGCTCCGATTTTCCCAAATCCTTTTTCATAGCCTCCCTGCCACTGCAACTTGCAGATTTCTTTTCCATACAGCAGGACATTCAAAATGTTATTTTTCATTTTTTCGTCTTCTGACTCTCCGTTTTACAATGTCTTTTTCCGTATGATTTCCATACAAGCTGACAGGAATATCCGGTATTGATTCAGCTATCCCTTCAAGACGCTCAATTGCTCTGGCAAGTGCCACAAAATTGTCAAGTCTGATGGCTGACCCTTCGCCTTTCTCAAAACGGGCAATGGTCATAACAGAAAGACCTGTCTGCTCTGCAATGTCTTTCTGAGTCAAGCGCAATGCTATTCTGTAATCGCGAAACCGTTTACCGAGTTCAACAACGATATCATTATTGGACCTCCCGTAAAGATCCTCCATTGAAAGATTATTCATAACACTGCAAATATACATATTTTATAGTTTATATCAAGATTTTGCATATAAAATATAATATTCGTTAGCATAAAGTCATAATCCAATCGGGAATATTCACTATTACATTTTTAATTCGAATCCGGAAATATCACTAAATTTGCCGGGCAATAACTCTAATTATGAAAAAATTATCTCTATTCTTCATTTCAGCATGCCTCTGCGCCTGCCAGTGTACAGTGCCCGAATCTTCGGGTAACAAACCAGGAACCGGGGACCGGAATGAAGAACCATCCTCCGAAAGCATTGTTCTCCTGTTTACCAACGACCTGCATAGCCAGATAGAGCCCATAGACGAGAGCGAGACATATAATGCGGACCGGGGCGGAGTTGCGCGCATCAAGGTGCTTGTGGACAGCGTCAGGGCAGCGGAAAAGGCTGTAATTCTCGCTGATGCAGGGGATTTTGTGCAAGGGACTTTCTATTTCACCTGCATGGGAGGGGATGTGGAAATGATGGTGCAGAAAGAAATGGGCTATGATGTCAAGACCATAGGCAACCACGAATTCGACAAGAAAATAGAGGGACTTGGCCATATGCTCAATCTGAACGATGTGGTCACGGTGAGCAGCAATTACGATTTCAGCCGTACTGCCCTGTCCGAGAATGTCCACGAATCTGCGATTATTGAGGCTGGAGGTCACAAAATCGGATTCATAGGTCTGGGAGCGCGTCTGGAAGGGCTTGTGGACCCGAAAGCCTGCGAGGGCGTGGTGTATTCATATCCCTGGGAGGATGCGGACAGACTTGCACGGGAACTCAAGAAGAAAGGAGCGGAAATGGTGATTGCGCTGTCCCATCTGGGTTACTCCCAAGACTTCAGCAAAAAATACTATGACGGCGGCTTTGCCTCGAACACCGAAAACATAGACTTTGTCATCGGCGGCCACAGCCACACTTTTCTAATGCAGGAGCAGTACGCCACCAATCTCTCAGGGAAGGAAGTGCCTATAGTCCAGACCGGCAGCAAGGGCATATATCTGGGCTATATGAAAATCAATATGAAGAGCTCCGGGCGTGAAAGGTTCAGTTACCGCCTGATTCCCGTAAACAGCCGGCTGGATGCAAGGATTGACCGGGATTTTGCCGACAAGCTTGGGGTCTATTCCGCCCAACTGGAAGAAGCGATGTCGGAAGTTCTCGGCAATTGTCCGCAAACTCTCCGCAAGGGTTCTCCTCAGGGTCTGCTGGGCAACTGGGCCACTGATGCTATGGTGGAAATATGCGAGGATGTCTTCGGGGAGAAGCCGGATTTCGCCATCTGCAACAACGGAGGATTGAGAGCTGAACTGCCGGCGGGAGATGTCACGAGAGGTCGCATCTACGCAGTCTTCCCTTTCGACAACAAACTTTCTCTTCTGGAGATGAACGGCGCGAAACTCCTCGGCCTGTTTGACTATGAAGCCAATTATCCGGAACCGGTCAGTTCAGGCTTAAGTCTTGTAATCCGGGACGGGGCAGTGGAGTCGGTGAAACTGGGAGGCAAGGAAATCGACCCGAACGCGACCTATAAAGTCTGCACAATAGACTATCTATCCAATTCTAACCGCTATTGCCTTGGGGAGTACCTTTCCAGACAAGACAGCGAGGAATACCTCTACGACCTCTTCTGCAACCACGTCAGGAAGCTGACTGCTGCCGGGGAAAGCGTCTCCTCCAGCTTTGATTCACGGGTCACCGTCATTGAATAGCTATTGCATTCAAATGAATCTGCCAAAACCATTACTCCCGTACTGGTTTTGGCAGATTGAATGTGTTGAACAAACGATTATTTGATTTTTCAGCAATAATATCATCTGAACACACGAAAGCCTGCCCGATAGTTTTGTTTCAGCAAATCAATTACCACTTTGAGAATTTTTCATAACTTTGGGGCTCAAACGAAACTGGAAGATGAACCATCAAATCAATTTCATAAGCGCAGACGAAGCCGTGAAGGTGGTCAAATCAGGCGACCACATCCACCTGAGCAGCGTTGCCAGTGCGCCACAGGTGCTCATCCAGGCACTTTGCAGGCGGGCGGATGCAGGAGAAATCCGGGATATACGCATACACCACCTCCACACCGAAGGGCCTGCCCCTTACACCGATGCCAAATACGAAGGCATATTCTTCCATCAGGGATTTTTCATCGGGGCAAACGCGCGTCCCGGAGTGCAGTCCGGATATGCCGACTATATTCCGGTTTTTCTGAGCGAGACCCAGAAACTCTACCGCTGCGGCGCCCTGCCCTGCGATGTTGCGATGATTCAGGTGTGCCCTCCCGACAAACACGGATTCGTATCCCTCGGGACCTCTGTGGACGCAACACTTGCCGCCATCGAATGTGCCAAGACCGTGATTGCCGTAGTGAATCCCAATGTACCGAGGGCGTGGGGTCAGGCTATGATTCCGCTGTCTGCCATAGACCTTTTCGTGAGCGACGACACTCCCCTCATCCAGTGCAATTTCAGCGAGCCGGACGAAATCGAAAAGGCCATAGGACGCAACTGTGCGGAACTGATTGAAGACGGGGCCTGCCTGCAGCTCGGGATCGGGGCACTTCCGAATGCCGTTCTGGCGCAGTTGGGCAGCCACAGAGACTTGGGAATCCACACCGAGATGTTTGCCGACGGGGTGCTCCGCCTGGTGGAAAAGGGAGTCATCACCGGACGCCACAAGGTCACGGACCGCTACAAAATTGCCTCAACCTTCCTGATGGGCAGCAAGGAGGTCTATGATTTCATAGACGACAACCCTATGGTCGTGATGATGGACGTGGGTTACACCAACGACCCCGCTGTCATCTCCCGCAACCCGAAAATGACAGCCATCAATTCAGCCGTATCCATCGACCTCACAGGTCAGGTGAATGCGGACTCCATAGGAATGAAGTTCTATTCCGGTGTGGGAGGACAATGCGATTTCGTCTATGGTGCATCGCTTTCCGAAGGAGGCAAGGCCATAATTGCAATGCCTTCGACAACAAAAAAGGGTCAGAGCAAAATCTGCCCTACAGTTCTTGACGGAGCCGGAATCGTAACCACCAGAGCACACCTGCATTGGGTGGTGACGGAATATGGAGCTGTGGACCTTTACGGCAAGTCCCTGCAGGAGAGAGCGAAACTGCTCACCTCCATTGCCCATCCGGACCACCGCAATGCTCTTGACGAGGCTGCCTACAAACGCTTCGGGCCGCATTACCATAATTTCGGGATATAGGTTTTCAGGTCTGAAAGGATAATACTTTGAATTGATTACAGGCACAGGTACCGGACGGAAATCAGGTCGATATGACAGACAAAGAACTGATACGGGGAATAAAAGAAGGAGAAGGCTCCCACGCCTGCTTCAGGGAACTCTATGAGTCATACTGCCTTCCGCTGTACAAATTCGTCCTGTCCTATGTCAAGTCCGCTGACACTGCCAAAGAAATCACCCACGAAGCTCTGGTTAAACTCTGGCTCCACCGGGAAACACTCGATGAAAACCGTTCTGTCAAGGCATACCTCTTCACAACCTGCAAAAACTCCCTGATAAAGGAACTGAGAAGGCAGGTGAAGAACCCTCTTGTGGAAGACTGGCTGTCCCTTTCCGGCAATCTCAGTGTGGAATCCCGCATATCCTACGACTACGACACATATCTCAAGGCACTGTCCGTCGCGATGGGTGAACTCTCTCCACGTCAGCAGGAAATTTTCAAAATGAGCAGGGAGGAAGGTCTCCCGGCAAAGAAAATTGCCGAAGAACTGGGAATAACCGAGCAGGTGGTCCGCAACCAGCTTTCCGCCGCAATGAAAAAAATCAGGGAATTCATGCTCCGCTATGTCCCTGTGCTCATTGTCATCTTCAAGTTGATGGCCTCCCTTCCGATTCTTCTGCTTCACAATTGACCGGGCTGTTCCCCGGCAATACTCCGAAAAGCTCAGCCTTCCACAAACTTTTTCGAAAAAAATCCTCCCTCGATATGTTATAAAAAAGGGACTTGAGGATATTATTTGCGTAATCATATAATTGCGCAAAATGAAAAGACTCCTTGAGAAATACAGAAGAGGCACAATAAGCAGGGATGAACTGACACAACTTTCGGCCGGAATGGATGCCGCGTCGGATTCCGAACTTGCAGAACTGCTTGAAAAGGAATGGATGAATGAAAACCGCAAGAAATCCCGTCTGAGACTGTGGATGGGCATTGCAGCGGGAATAATGATGTTTGCCGTACTGAGTTCAGCCATCTATCTTGTTGACATAGGCACCGGGTTCAAGAGTCTGTCAGACAAATATGTAGCCATTGAATCCGGAACATCCGACAAATCCTCTGTCCTGCTGCCGGACGGCACCAAAGTCATACTCAACGCAAACTCCAGGATTGAATACGCCTCAGACTTCGGCATCAGCGAACGTAAAGTAAGACTCTTCGGGCAAGGCTATTTTGACGTTGCCAAGGACTCTCAGAAAAGTTTCTCCGTGGATGTAGCCGATATGCACATCAAGGTTCACGGCACCAAATTCAATGTCTATGCCTACCCGGGCAACGATTTCAAGGAGGTTTCCCTCATAGAAGGCAGCATCAGCCTGCAATACGGAGACTCCGAAGTACAACTCTCCCCGAATGAAAAGGTCTGCATAAGCGGCACGAGCGGCAGGATGAACATACTCCGCACGGACAACTCTATGGAAACTGCCTGGATGGAAGACAGAATCATTTTCATAGCCAAGCCTTTGTACCAGGTGATAGACCAGCTCCAGAGACATTTCGGAGTGCAGATAAATTGTTCCGGCAACATAAGTCTCACCGACCGCTACACCGGAACATTCACCGACAGGAGCATATCAGACATTCTGGACATCCTGAAAATGCACTACGGATTCGACTACATCATAAACGGAAACAGGATTGAGATAAGATAAGCATCTGATTTTCAAAAACTGAACATCCCGTCCAACACTAATAACAAAAACCGAATGAAAGCATACCGAACAATCAGAATTGCCGCAACCACAGTGTTGCTATTGTTGCTGGCCCCTAAGCTTTCAGCCCAGCAGGAAAAAATCAGTCTGAACATCAATAATGCCAGCCTCAAGGTATTCTTCAACGAGATTGAAAAGCAGACTGAATGGACCTTCTCCTACCGGGATTCTGAAATCGAGAGGAAGCCTGGGATTACCCTTGCTGTCAAGGACTCCCCTCTTGCAGATGTCCTCAACACCGGACTCACTCCAGCCGGACTGCTCTGGAAAATAGTCGGGGACAAAATCGTCATTACACCGTCTCATAAGGAAACCTCCCCGCAACAGGACGAGACTGTCACTGTCAGCGGACGCCTGACGGACTCAAGGGGAGAAGCCCTCATCGGTGCATCCGCTTTGGTAAAAGGCACCACCAACGGAGTCGTGACAGACATAGACGGCAAATTCAGTCTCACTGTACACAAAGGAGAGACCATAGAATTCTCCTGCCTCGGCTTTCTCTCACAAGACTATAAAGCCCTGAGAACTACCACTTTGGAAATTAGCCTCAGGGACGACTCCGTACTTCTTGAAGAAGCTGTTGCCGTGGGTTACGGCACAACCTCCAGGAAAAACCTCACCACCGCAATTGCAACAGTCAAGACAGAAAACATTGCAAAAAGTGCCAACAGCAACGTTTCCCAACTGCTGATGGGAAAGGCAGCCGGCCTTAGGGCCAATATCAGCAGCCCGCAGCCGGGAGGAAACGTGGACATATCCATAAGAGGTGGAGGGACACCTATTTACATAGTGGACGGAATTATGATGCCCGGAGGTTCCCTTGAAGTTGGCAACGGCTCAATAGAGACACCGAGTTCCATCAACAGAGCCGGACTTGCGGGACTCAACCCGGGAGACATAGAGTCTGTCGAAGTGTTGAAGGATGCCTCCGCTGCAATTTACGGAATCAACGCAGCCAATGGCGTAATCCTTATCACCACCAAGAAGGGAGCTGAAGGGTCGCCGAGAGTCACTTTAGAGACAAGTTACTCATTTGTACGCAATTACAAATACCTTGAGCCTCTCACCACAACTGAATATATGAATTTCGCAAACATATTCAGCAAGGAGAGCTACCTTCTGAACCACGATATGAGGCCATACGGACCGAACAGTTACGACGGGGGATGGTCCCCGGTGTTCTATCCTGACCAGATTGCCTCCGCCACCAACACCAACTGGCTGGACTACATACTCAAGCCGGGCGGTATCAACAACCACTCACTCTCCGTCAACGGAGGCAGCAAGTATGTGAAATACTATGTGGGAATGAACTACTATGACCAGGTTGGAACGGTAATCAACTCCGGTATGCGAAGATATACCCTCCGCAGCAACATCACGGCACAGATATTCCCGTTTATGAACCTCTCCACCATACTCAACGTCTTCTCCAATGACTTCACCAACTCCAATGCAGACGGAGGCGGGGCCGGAGGAGTGGGCAAGGATGCCCTGCAGTCAGCCCTGATGTTCCCTCCGAATTATCAGGTCTATGATGCCGAAGGCAACTATATGCGCTACCGTTCCACCGCGAACCCGGCAGAAATGGCTATGTTCAACGACAACACCAAGTCCTCAGGATGGTATGTGAACCTTTCCACCGACATCAAGCTCTACAAGGACATACTCAAGTTCCGAGGGGTTTACGGATTCAACCGGGAGAACACCAGAAGAACGCTCTACATCCCCACCACGATGATGTGGTACGAGGTGGCAGGAGTGTCCAGAGGACATATCGGAGATGCCTCCCGCGACGACCATACCCTTGAGGGCATGCTTAGCTACAGCCAAAAATTCGCCGACATAGTCGGGATAGACGCCATGATAGGAATGGGATGGTACAAACAGTCCGGAACAGGCCTGGAGGTGGATTTCAAGAATGCCAACGACAACATCGGGGCAGACAACATCGCTGCTGCCGAGGGACCGTTCACCCCGACATCCGGCAGATGGGAAAATGAGAAAAGGTCCCAGTTCGGAAGATTGGCAGTGGACTTGCTTGACCGCTACATCATTTCGGCTTCAGTGCGCCGGGACGGTACTGACAAATTCTTCCCGGGCAAGAAATACGCCTGGTTCCCTTCCGTTTCAGCTGCCTGGAAAATCTCATCCGAGAAATGGATGGAAAATATAGAATGGATTAACCTGCTGAAAATCAGGGGCAGTTACGGTGTGACAGGCCGGGACAATCTCGGAACTTCCCTCTACGGACTCTATACTATGGCTCCGAGCTATGTCAAATTCGACAACAACAGCATCAATTATATCCCTTATATCAAATCAGGAGCAGACTATCCTGACGTAAGTTGGGAAAAAACCAGGATGCTGAATCTGGGCATCGACTTCTACTTTCTCGACAACCGCCTTTACGGAAGCCTGGACGTGTTCCGCAACGATGTCACCGACCTGCTCGGAACAGCCCCGGGTGAACCTTTGAGTATGGTCGGCAGCCGCCCTGTCAATTACGGACACTATTACCGCAGCGGATGGGACGCAATGATCAATTCCGTCAATATCAAGAACCGGGGCGGATTCACCTGGACTTCTTCCCTCACTCTCACTCAATACAATATGTACTGGGTGGAAAGGACTGAGAACTATGACTATCAGGAATATCAGATCAGGGAAAAGGAGCCGATGAACGCCCAGTACTTCTACCACGTGACCGGTATCATCAATGCTGATAGGTCCAATATGCCGGATTCTCAGCTCAGTCTGGGGGAAAACTCCCAGAAGCCGGGCTATCCTATCATTGAAGACCGCAACAACGACGGCATCATCACCACCGATGACATCTATATGGATGACGTGCTGCCTAAAATAAGCATAGGTTTCGGCAACACCTTCACCTGGAAGAATTTCGACCTGGACATCTTCCTCTACGGACAGTTCGGAGCCACGAAATACAATTACGCCTTCCAATGGGCCAACGCCGGCAGCCTGTCCTACAGTCCGCCACAGAACTCCAACCAGTATGCCTACCAAATCTGGAATTCACAGACCAACACCGAAGGCAAACTGCCGGGAATAGCCACCACCCGCACCGATGCCCTCCCTGGGAATGCCGGATGGGACTTGGGAAGGGAAAATGCCTCCTTCGTGAGGGTCAGGAACATCACTCTTGGCTACACTCTGGACGGCAATCTTCTGGGCAAGGTACTCTCCAAGAGGGTAGAGTCCATAAGATTCTATTTCGATGCCCAGAACCCTTTCACCTTCACAAAGTTCTCAGGGGTTGACCCGGAAATCTACACCGGAAACAGTTCTTCCCCGGCAGGCTATCCTATGGTGAGGAGTTTCTCCCTCGGTGCAAAGTTCAATTTCAAATAATCGGTAAGGTATGAAAAGGATAATATATATAATCGCGACTCTGGCAGTCCTTGCAGCCTGCAACAAGAACTTTGACCCGAAGATTTACGGAGTGCTCACGGAACAGAACTTCCCCGGCTCCGAAAGCGACTTCGAGTCCCTGGTGATGTCCTGCTACATCCCATACACCAACACCTGGACCTATTCACTCTATGCCTCAGAGGGCAACCAGCATCCTTGGTACATCCCGGCCGGCGGAGTGCTCAAACAGTTCGACACTACCTCCGATGTGGAGGCCCCGTGGATAAACGGAGTGTGGAACGTGAACCAGAGGCAGCTTTCGGAAGCTAATTTCTCTATGTGCCGTTACTATCCGAGAAGCCCGCTGGACGACAACCGTCCGAACCACTATCCGAAGACCAGGGAAGTGACGCGTTTCACAAGTGTCATAGGGACCATTCAGAGCAGCGACAAACTCCCGGAGGAAAAGAAAAACGCCCTGCTTGCGGAAGCCCGCCTGCTGAGGGGTCTGCATATGTACAACCTCCTGCACGTCTATGGTCCTGTACCTCTCATAGTCAATCCGGACGATGTGGAAAACACCGAAGCTCTCTGCAATGCCGTGCGGCCATCCTTAGATGAAATCAGCCAGTGGATTTACGATGACTTCTCATTCGCAGTTGCCTATATGCCCGAAAGCCAGACTGCCCGCAGCCGTTTCACAAGGGATTTCGCAAGGGTTTGCCTGATGAGACACTGCCTTAACGAAGGCTACCACTGCGACGGATGGTACGACAAGGCGCTGGAAATGTACTCGGAACTCAACACGGGCAAATACCGACTGTTCAAGACAGGCTCCAATCCCTACAAGGATATGTTCCGCGAGGCAAATGACTTCAACTGCGAAATCATAGCCGCAATTTCCTGCGACCCTTCCTCCACCGGCAACCTCAAGGAAGGAAGTATGAACCCTTTTGCAATGCTGGCGATGCCGAACAATGCCGCCAAGAAGGACGACCTGGGAAATCCTACTCCATTTGCAATCGCAGGACCCGGCTGGGGAATGACTTTCAATCTTGCGCCCAAATTCTACGACAGTTTCGAAGCAGGTGATCTCCGCAGGGAAAGCATCATCACAAGCTATTACACCACGTCGGGAGAATGGTGGGGTCCGGCTGAGATAGGACGAAAATCCGAATGGGACGGCTATGTACCATACAAATATCCGGCAGAAACGGCAACTGCCCCTTGCTTCGGAAACGATTTCCCGCTTGCAAGATGGGCTGATGTGCTGCTGATGTTTGCGGAAGCCCAGGTCAGGAAAAACGGGGCTGCCCCTTCCGATGAAGCAGTTGCAGCAGTCAACGAAGTCCGTGCAAGAGCCGGGCTGGGTCCTTTGGCATCCTCCAAGACAGCATCGGCGGAAGCATTTCTGGATGCCTTGCTGGACGAAAGGGGACACGAACTGTGGTTCGAAGGCTTGAGAAAAATAGACCTCATCCGCTTCAATCAATATGCCCGGAGAGTACGCAAGACCAAGGGCGTCATTCCGACCCACCAATATATGCCTATCCCGGACTATGCGGTCAATGAGGCTGCAGAAAAGGGCAAAAAACTCGAACAGGAATACTCCCGCGAAGGCTGGGATGCAGACAAGGCAGCAGCGTCACTTTAATAAATTCAGAACAATATGAAAAGAATAAAATACATACTCGCCGTATCCGTCCTTTGTCTGGCAGCCTGTCAGGAGAAGGTGGACAAGAATGTGGAATGGCCCGAGTGGGCTTCACGGCCTCTGATTCAGGACGCGCAGGTGAGCGCAGAAGGGAAAACCGAAATCACGGCCGGCGAGACCGTCAGACTGCAGGCAAAGATAAGTGACAGTTTCAATGAACTCAAATCCTGCTCTGTGGAGATAAAATACGGCAAAAACAGCATAATGACCAAAGATTTCAACCTGAGCGGAAATGAAGACTCCATAGACTGGAGCTTTGAAATGCCATTTGCGGCCAATCTTGAAGACGGGGGCATATATCCGGAAATCAGCCTCACCGCAAACAATGTGGCCGGAGGTTTCTACACCACCCGCATCTCAAAGGACAAAAATGTGTCTGTCCTCCGCCCAGAAGATCCCGCAAAGCTCTATGCCATTGACAGCCAGGGCCATAGCGTAGAATTGCTGAGGGAAGCGGCGAATTCCCGGAACTACACTTCAGTACCCGGCGGGAATCTCTCTGAACTGGGTTCAAGTTTCTGGATTGCGGAAAAAATCATCGGTTCCGGACCGGACTACAACGGAAACGTATGGGGCCTGAAAAATGGTAAAATACAGATTGTGGAGAATGGAGATGCTGCCATAAATATCGGTGACACAGGCGGATACGGAATCAGCAAACTGAGTTTCGACATCTACGCCTTCACATTGGGAAAGTTGCTGGACCTGTGCATAGAAGTCAATAAGGCGGATATGGATACCCAGAGCCAGAACGGGGTCAATTATCTGGCAAAGGAAAATGTGCAGCTGGTCAGGGACTGTCAGGTGAAATTCACCGGATTCGGGGCATTGAAGGATATGCTGCAGAGCGACCGCTACGAAATTCTGGACGAGACTTCTGCAAAATTCACGGGGCACAACACAAATTGGAGTTTCTACTACGACGTTGAGGACAACTGGATGATTACAAACTATGCCTCCTTCCACGCTCCGGATCAGGTCTGGGTGACGGGCAAGAATGCCTGCTTCCCTCTGGGCAACGACAACAGCACCAATGACCTGAACTATTTGGCAGGAGACGGCAAGGCGAGAGTGGCCACTCTTTCCGCAGTGAAGGATGAAAGCGGAGATTTCAACATTCTGGTCTATCTGAAGGAGGATTTCGTAATCCAGCCATTCAGAAGAGTGAAGTGGAGCACCACCATAGATATGACTTCCAGGACCGAAGACATTGCAGTAATCACAGACGGGATTTTCATTGTTCCGGGCAGCGATTTCACCCCGGGTATCCATTGGATACGCCTCCACATCACCAAAGATGAGAACAGTGGCGGAGACGGCACCAAAGCGGAAGTTTGGATTGAAAAAGTAAGCAACTGAAGATGAGACACTTGATAAACATATCGCTATTGACGGCTCTGCTCTGCCTGTTTTCCTGCGGGAAATCGGAGAATATTCCTATTGTGACCTGGGCAGGAATTCCGTCACAGGCGAGCGAGGAGGCATTTGCCGCCCTCAAGGAATGTGGAATAGACGGTCATTTGGGACTGTATCCCGGACTTCCTCAGGCAGAAGTGGCGCTTGAAGCCGCACAAAAGGCCGGTCTGTGGCTGATTCCCGGATTTCCGGGAGTGAAGGACTCGACTCAGATTGCGGTACAGGCTCTCAAGACACATCCTGCCCTGAAAGCGTGGCACCTGAAAGACGAACCCGAAATATGGGACTTCCCCTGGATTGACTCGCTTGCCCGAAAAGTGGACAGTCTGGACGGCAGACATCCCTGCTACGTTAACCTCTATCCCAACTGGGCCTGGGGTGTGGAAAACTATGCGGAAACCATCGACAGATTTGCTGAAGAAGTGGATGTGCCTTTCTATTCGTTTGACCAATACCCTATTACGGAGAATGAGGACGGAAGCATAAGCATACGCCCCGACTGGTACCGCAACCTCGAAGAGTTTTCTGCAATGGCAAGAAGACAAGGCAAACCTTTCTGGGCGTTCGCTCTGACCAAGTCCCATCATCTGGGTCCGCCCTCCCCTGAGGCTTTCTATCCGGTTCCGACTGCCGGTCAGCTCAGACTTCAGGTGTTCAGCAACCTGCTCTACGGTGCCCAGGGCATTCAGTATTTCACCGGCGGCGGAATATTCGACTGCAAAAAAATGGGAAAAACTGAGATATTCAGCACGGTGAAGCAGGTGAACAGCCAGATTAAGGCCTACTCAGAGGTTTTCGCAGGAGCGAGTGTCGTGAATGTGGTCCACACGGGAGCTCATATTCCCAACGGTACGACTGAAATGACACAGATGCCGCACAGGAGTATAGAAATGCTCGAAATCTCAGGAGAAGGAGCAGTGGTTTCCACACTCCGAAAAGGAAAACACCAGTACCTCGCCGTACAGAACCGCGACTGCTGCAATCCGGCCCTGCTCGACATCCGTTTCAACACGAAAGTCAAGCTGCTGACCCCAACAGGCAAAGCAGATTTCAACAACAGAACAATCAGAATCGAAGACGGGGACATAGCCCTCTTCATATTGGAATAAGTAATCCTCAAAAAATAACCTGCATCATCTGTGAAAATCTGACCTCGAAAATCCAATTCAAATCTGACGCAACTTATTATTTTCATATTACTGGAAACCATATAATTTTTAAAACTATGCGTTACATTAAATCACTATTATTGTTGGCAGTGTCAGCATTGGCTGCATTCTCCTGCGCAAAGGAACAGCAGATTGAAGTGAAGCCTGAAGCACCTGTCATTGAAAGCGCCCAATTGCGCGGACTCAACGGAGAAACTACAGTCATCGCAGGAAATCCGGTAAAATTTTCAGCCGAAGTAAACGTCAAGGGCAGCAATCTTGAGAAATTCTCTTTGGAAATCAAAAGAGCCGGGGAGATTCTCGCATCCGCAAGTTTCGACCTTGAAGGCACTTCAGCACACGTGGAGAAGGAATTCGACCTCCCTGTCTCCCCTCTAACCCTTGATGCTCCGTTTACCCCGGAAGTGTCAATGAAAGTCACCAATACCGACGGGATGTTCACAGAAAAGACTCTCGAGAATGAAAACAATGTCCAGATTACAATTCCGGAACTCTTTGATGCACTTTATCTTGTGGACAACAACGGGAAAGTCTGGACTATGCCTGCAACTGCCGTCAAGGGCGACTATCGCACCGACGGAGACCTTGCTGAAATAGGTACAAGTTTCAATATTGCAACCAAACTCAACTCCGACAACACCATAGACCCGAGCGGCGACGTGTGGGAGTTCACCACCCCTGATTCCGGGGACTGCGGTCTGAAATGGATAGCCTTTAATATCTTCACCGAGCAGCTCAGCAAGATGATTGACAAGACCATAGTGCTGGATTTCTCCAAAATGGCCAAATTTGATGACAACCATTATGCTTACTGGGCATTCGAGCTCGTACAGGACTGCAGGACAGTATTCCTCAACTACCCTGACGGAATGTTGCTCCAGAGTGACAGATTTGCCGATATGGACGCAAACACAGCCCGTTACACAGGACACACCGGCCAGGCCTTTGAAATTCACTATATTGTTGATTCAAAATGGCTTATTGTCAAGGAACAGTATATCGCAACCAATGTTCTCTGGCTTACCGGAATGAACGCTTCCCTACCTATGGCTCCATACACCGAGGCTCATCCTCTCAACTGGTTTATAAACGGGACTGAAGAATGTTGCGGCACCGCAAGCTGCGTAAGAACCGGAGAAGGCAAATTCCAGGTTCTCCTTTATCTCAAAGAGAAATTTGCATTCAAGGTTTATGACGGATGGTCTTGGGGCAACGAACAGCAGTGGACATCCACAACTCCTGAAACTATGGTTATTTCCCCAATGGAAACTGACCCTGAAACAGGTAAAACCGACGGCAACTACGCCAATGCAGGAGCATCCTTCACGGAAGGACTCTATATGTTCAGCTTCAACAAGGCTACACGTGAAGCATCCCTTGAAAAATACAACGGAATTGTTCTCGACGGTATGCAGACAGGCAATGCCGACCCTAATCCTGGCCCTACTCCGGAACCGGAACCGGAACCGGAACCTACTCCGGAACCTACTCCAGACATAATTCTTGACAAAACCGGAATGGGCGATAATGGAGACGGCAGACTTGTGAGATGGGTTCTCCAGCTCGAACAGAACTGCACCGTCAAATTCGAGAACTTTGACAATGAGATCGGCAAAATGGTGAACCTCGCCATATTCGACAACATTGACGAAAGCGCAAAGACCGCAAGGTACACCGGTGTCACGGAACAGTATGAAGTTTGGTATCTGACAGAGCAGAAATGGCTGATTTTCACCAACAACATCTGCGCAGAAAAATATCTGCTCATAGGCAAGAACTGCAGCTTCCCTCAGGCACCGTACACTGAGTGGCCTATGATTGAGTCAGACATCCAGCCGGCCAAAGGACAGGGACTCCCGCTGAACAAGGTGGCTGACGGAATATTCCGTTCATATATCTATCTTGCAGACAATTACGGTATCCACCTCTATGCCGGCAACGCCTGGGGCAATTATGTGAAAGAGTGGACTTCCGGTTCTCCGGACCTGCTTGTTGCCCATTCTGAAGGCGGTCTATACTATGGAACCCAGAATATCGAAAAACCGTTCACAGCAGGAGTCTATCTGATTGAATACAACAAGACAGACAACAAAATCACCATCAGCAAATGACATTACGTACAGACAAATTACAACGTCTGTCGGGTATTATTATAGCGACAGCCGCCATTTTGGCGGCTGCCTGCGATAAGAAAGGCAACGACCCCGAACCCGGCAAAACCCACAGCAATGTTGACCTGACCGGGCTTACTGTGGACGGACAATTCCCGATTATAGCCTGGACCGGGATAGACGCAATGGACACCGAAGCCAAATTCGGCCCGATGAAAGAATGTGGAATCAACGTCTATCTCGGATGGTATGACACGCAGGCGGAAGTGATGACAGCCCTTGACAATGCTTCCAAAGCGGGTGTCAAACTCATCATAAAATCCGACGAGCTCTTCAGCAGCACGGCAAGCACCGTCAAAGCTATGAAGGACCATCCGGCCCTGTTCGGCTACCACATCAAGGATGAGCCGGAAACATCTGATTTTCCCACACTCGGTTCCATAGTCAAAGAAATATCGGCCATTGACAAAGACCATTTCTGCTACATCAACCTCTACCCTAACTGGGCGTGGGGCAACATAGACGGGTATATGTCCAAGCTCACCTCCTTTCTCACACAGGTGCCTGTGAAATTCGTTTCCTTCGACCACTACCCGATTTACGAAATTGACGGGCAGAGCCATCTGAGACCGGAATGGTACAAGAACCTCGAGGACATACGCAGGGTTGCAAGGGCCAGGAGCCTGCCTTTCTGGGCATTTGCACTTGCGCTTTCACATAAGCTCGACGGCAAGCTCTACCCCATCCCGACTGTTGCGGAACTGAGGCTTCAAATGTTCTCCAACCTTGCCTACGGGGCACAGGGTTTTCAGTATTTCACCTATTGGGGCATATATCAGAGCGGTCCAACACAGGTTTACGAAAGAGTCAAAACCGTGAACAGGGAGCTGCAGCAACTCTCAAAAATATTCCTTGGAGCTGATGTGACGGAAGTATGGCACACCGGGAATGAAATCCCTTACGGCACAAAGGAACTGTCAGCAATGCCGTATGGTTTTTCTGCTATATCAGCCTCCGGGGCGGGCATAGTGGTCTCCCAGGTTGAGAAGGATGGGAAGATATATGTGGCTATGGTAAACAAAGACTATAAAAACACCCAGAAAGTCTCCCTTTCATTCAACACCGCCTGCACCAGAATAGACAAGGAAGGCTATAGCGCGGCAGCTGCTGACGGAGAATATTTGATTGAAGCAGGAGATATAATTTTATTCCGCACGAAATGAGACACAGATTTGCACTTGTTTTGGCTGTCTGTATGATGACAGCCTGTTCAGGCTATAGGACCGGCAGAGTATGGACGCCGGAGGAAGCCAACGGATGGTATGCCGAAAAAGGTTGGGTGTCCGGTTGCAATTTCATACCTTCCAACGCCATCAACCAGCTGGAAATGTGGCAGGAGGAGAGTTTCGACCCCGGGACCATAGACAGGGAACTCGGCTGGGCTGAAGATTTGGGATTCAACTGTATGAGGGTGTTTCTGCACCATAAGCTCTGGGAACAGGACAGCGAAGGATTCAAGCAGAGGATTGACAGCTACCTTGCCCTTTCATCGTCTCACGGGATTCGTACGATGTTCGTGTTTTTCGACGACTGCTGGAATGAATATTATGAACCAGGCCCCCAGCCGGACCCCATAAAAGGCAGACACAATTCAGGTTGGGTAAAGGACCCGGGGGCTTTATGGTACGGTCCCTGCGGCAGCGGATGCGAATATGCGGCAGATACTACAGCCTTGTCGAAACAGCTTGAAGCATATGTAACCGACATCATTTCCACATTCAAGGATGATGACAGGATTTTCGCCTGGGACCTCTACAATGAGCCCGGAGGCGGACAGGACCCGGACCGTTACTGGGAGCGCAGTTTTCCTCTGCTGAAAAACGTGTTCCGTTGGGCCAGGAAGGTCAATCCGAGCCAGCCACTCACAGCAGGAGTCTGGAACAGCAGGCTCGGCGAAATGAACGTCTGGCAGATAAAGAACTCTGACATAATCACTTACCACACCTACGAATCCCCTGAAAGGCACGCCGCGATGCTCGACACTCTCAAGCGCTACGGCAAGCCTATGGTCTGCACCGAATATATGGCAAGGACTGAAGGCAGCACCTTCCAGGGCATACTTCCGATGTTGAAGAGGGAAAACGTGGGGGCAATCAACTGGGGACTGGTTTCCGGAAAGACCAACACCATCTTCCCTTGGGAGACTATGCACAACCCTTGTCCGAACCCTGAACCTCCGCTCTGGTTCCACGACATTCTGCGCCGGGACGGGAGCCCGTATTCAGAAGAAGAGGCAGCCTGCATCAAGGCAGTGAACGGCAGGACGCTCCCTGTAATACCCTATCCGGCAGAGGTGGTCTATTCCCCCGGCAGTTTCGATGCCTTCGGTGCAAAGGTCAGCTGTCAGGGACTTTCAAAGGAGGAAAGAGCTATTGTTAAAGCATTGTCGGACAATATGAATGAAGCCTGCAAAGGCATATCAGGCAAAGGTAAAATCAAATTTCTGCACGATGAAAAACTCGATGCGGAGGCCTACTCAATGGACGTGCATCCGGACGGAATCACTGTCCGGACCGCTTCCAAGGCTGGCACACTCTATGCCGCCGTCACTCTTTCCCAGATGCTTCCCAAAGGGGTTCTCACAGAGAGTTCCGCAGACAATTGCGCATACGGCTCCTCAGGAAGACAGTTTTGGAGGCTGCCCTGCGTAAACATAAGCGACAGCCCGAAGTTTGCCTACCGCGGCCTCGAACTCGACTGCTCCCGCCATTTCTGGAAAACCGATGAAATCAAGAAAATTCTCGACGTGATGGTGCAGTACAAACTCAACCGCTTCCACTGGCACCTGACCGACGACCACGGCTGGAGAATAGAAATCAAAAGCCGTCCTGAACTCACACGCAAAGGAGCCTGGAGAAACGGGACTATGGTGGGCTGGGATGCCTCCCACAACGACGGAATACGCTACGGCGGCTACTATTCCCAGGAAGAGATAAGGGAAATCGTAAGCTATGCTGCAGAGCGCGGAATTGAAATAATTCCGGAAATCGACCTTCCTGCACATATGCTGTCCGCCCTTGCAGCCTATTCCGAACTCGGATGCACAGGAGGGCCCTATGAGGTTTTCACCGTGTGGGACATAGCCCCGGATGTGCTTTGCGTTGGCAAGGAAGAGTCTTTCAAATTCCTGGAAGATGTGTTCAGGGAGGTTACGGAACTGTTCCCCGGAGAATATATACATATAGGAGGTGACGAATGTCCGAAGCAAAGGTGGCACGAATGTCCTGCCTGCCGCCGTAAGATGGAGGAATTGGGGCTGAAGGACAGCGGGCAATGGAGCGCGGAACACTACCTCCAGAACTATGTCACGGCAAGAGTGCAGAATATGCTCGCCTCTATGGGCAAGAAAATCATAGGCTGGGACGAAATTCTGGAAGGGCAGCTGCAGCAGGGAGCCACAATTATGTCATGGAGAGGCACGGAAGGGGGAATCAGGGCAGCTGCAGAGGGTTTCGACGTGATAATGACCCCTGTGACAAACTGCTATCT
>JALFCH010000037.1 GCA_022771245.1 Rikenellaceae bacterium
CACGGGTGGAGAAGGGGCCAAGGAAGGGCTTGGCGGAATGCTTGAGGTATGTGCCTTCCCGCTCAGGGCTGCAGAAGGGGCTGAAGGACGCGAATTTGATTATCTGCCTGCCATAATGGATATGATTCAGGACTATATAGAAGACTCTATGGCAAGGGATGCGGATGCTTATGCCGGTTTTGTCAAATATGCTTCTGAAATCAACAATATGCGTGGCAAGAAACTCATAATTGCCAATGAGGATATGTCACGAGATGTCAATGAGCAGTTGAAGGCTCAGGCAGCTCAGGCCGGAGTGGAATTCCTCGATGCTGATGATGCGGCAGATGTGATGGGGAAGGCTCCAAAAGACCAGCTGGTGTCCTATTCTGTCTATCCGAAAGATGCAGGGAGGGGTTCCTACTGCTTCAAGATGATATTCGGGGCGGATGACCACAGACTCTATTATTTCCGCAAACAATCAGTCACTTCTGACGGAGACCACGGATTTACCGCATTGGAAATCAAGAAGTTCATATCAATTCTGACAAAATAGAACGATGATTTGTTCCACTACTGCCGAAGGGCTGCGCTATGTTGTGCTGAAGGAAGGGAAGAGGGCGGCCTACTGTGCCTTGAGCATAAATTGTGGCACGCGTGTCGAAAATGTGCTGAAGACATCCTCGAAGGGAGGGCGTTATCCTTCAGGGACTGCCCATTTTGTGGAACACGCTCTGTTCAAGGGGACTGCCAGACATTCGGCTCAGGAAATCAACGGCTATCTGGAAAGGTTGGGAGGGGAACTGAACGCCTACACCACCAAGGAGGAGATAGTCCTTCATTCCACGGTCCTGAGCGAGGATTTGCGCAAGGCTGCGGATTTGCTCTTCGAACTGGCGACTGAGCCCCTGTTTCCGGATGGGGAGGTGCAGAAGGAGAAGACTGTGATACTTGAGGAAATCGCATCCTACAAGGACTCTCCGGCCGATGATATATACGACAGGTTTGAGTCTATGCTGTTCGAAGGACACCCTCTTTGCGGAACCATACTCGGGACTGCCGCTTCGGTAAAGGGGCTGGAGGCTGAAAATCTGAGGGAATATGTTAGAGAATTTTTTGTGCCTTCCAGGATGGCTGTGGCTTTGGTTTCGCCCCTTGAAGAATCTCAGATGGCCTTGATGGTGGAGGAATTGTCACGGGAATATTTCAGGAGTGGGGAACATTCGCTCAAGCCGGGAATTGTGAATTCAGACCTTGCGGAAGTAAAGGCGAATCCGGGTGCAGAGCCGGTTTTTGCATCATTGCCGGCCACATCGGCGCTCCCTAACCTTTTCGACAAGACCATCAACCGCCACACTCATCAGGCCAACTGCATATTGGGTTCCACGGCGCCTTCTCTGTACCGGGAACAAGAAAGAATCGCAGCCTCACTGATGGCAAACATCCTGGGCGGACCGGCTTCCAACTCCATATTGAATTCATTGCTCAGGGAAAAGAACGGCTGGGTTTACAACGTTGAATGTAACTACACCCAATATGCGGATACGGGTATGATGGCGGTCAGCTTCGGTTGCGACAGGGAAAGGCTTGACGATTGTATAGCGGCTATATACGGGGAACTTGAAAGGCTGCGGGACTGTCCTATGGATGAGGATGCGCTTGCTGCGGCAAAGAAACAGCTCAAAGGGCAACTGGCCATTGCGTCGGACAACGGGGAGAGTCAGGCCCTGTCTATGGGCAAGTCCCTGCTGGTGTTCGGACGGGTCTATGATGACGAAACCATCTGCCGTCAAATCGATGCGGTGACTCCTCAGGATATCCAGGCCTCCGCACGCGCCATCTTTGCCCCAGACCGCCTCTCCAAACTGGTTTATCTGTAACTTGAGGAATGTCTCATTCGTGGTGATATGGCTCGCCGCGAAGGATGGTGAAAGCCCGGTACAACTGTTCCAGAAAAATGGCCCGGACCATCTGGTGCGAAAAAGTCATCTTCGACAGAGACACCATCCCCTCGGCCCGGTCATAGACATCCTTGCTGAATCCGTATGCACCCCCAATCACAAACACCAGGTCCCTGCCTGCCGACAGCCGTCCCTGAATCCAGGATGCCCACTCCAGGGATGTCTGCAACTTGCCCCTCTCATCCAGCAGAATAAGGCAGTCCGAATTCCGGATTTTCTTCAAAATGAGTTCCCCTTCCTTCTGCTTGATCTGGTCATGGGAAAGCGCCGACACGTTTTTCAACTCGGGTATTTCCTCCAGTGCGAAACTGCAATAATGTCCAAGACGGGAGACATAAACCTGCATCCCCTCCCGCACCCAGGCCACGTCCGTGCGTCCGACAGTTATCAGGCTGATTTTCATAGAAGAGCGTAGGCCTTGACATCGGCAGCGGTGATTACCGGTCCGGAAAGAATCAGCAGACGCTCCACCACATTCCTCAGTTCCCTGATGTTACCTGTCCAGCTCCTGTCCACCAGCAGCTGCAATGCATCGGCATCGATGGGACGCTTGCTCTTGCCTGTCTCATCGCAAATCTGGCCTATGAAATAGTCCACAAGCAGAGGAATGTCGCTCTTGCGTTCATCCAGGTCAGGCACCTGTATGATAATCACGCTCAGACGGTGATATAGGTCCTCTCTGAAATTTCCCTTTGCAATCTCTTCGCGCAGATTTTTGTTTGTCGCGGCAATCACTCTCACATCCACGGTGATGTCCTTGTCGGAGCCCACCCTCGAAAGTTTTTTCTCCTGAAGCACCCTGAGTACCTTGGCCTGTGCGGAGAGGGACATATCCCCGATTTCGTCTAGGAAAAGTGTGCCTCCATCGGCCTGCTCAAACTTGCCCTTGTGCTGCTTGATGGCTGAGGTAAATGAACCCTTCTCGTGCCCGAACAGTTCAGACTCAATGAGTTCCGATGGAATGGCGGCGCAGTTGACCTCTATGTAGGGCATAGCCGAACGCAGGCTCTTCTGGTGCAACGACCTCGCCACCAGTTCCTTTCCGGTGCCGTTCCCGCCCTGAATGAGCACTCTGGCATCGGTAGGAGCCACCTTGTCAATCATTTCCTTGACTTTCTGGATTTCCGGAGATTCGCCTATCATTTCCTGACCATAGACCTTCTTTTTCAGAAGTTTGGCTTCTTTCATCAGGTTGCTCTTGTCAGTGGCGTTCTTGATGGTAATGAGTATCCTGTTCAGGTCCAATGGTTTGGACAGGAAATCGAAAGCCCCCAGTTTTATGCACTTGACCGCCGTGTCGATGTCCCCGTGCCCTGAAATCATCACCACAGGCGAGTCAATCCCCTTGTCCTTGAGCCTCCCGAGCACTTCTTCACCGGACAGGTTCGGCATCTTGATGTCGCAGAAAATCACGTCATACCTTTCTTTTTCAGCCATCTGCAGTCCCACTTCTCCATCCTCGGCCACATCCGTAACGTGTCCTTCGTCGTCCAGAATCTCTTTCATCAGGCTGCGGATAGGACGTTCGTCATCAATTACAAGTATTTTCATTTTCCAGTATTTTTTATTCAACAAATAATCGGGCGGAGCAATTCAAAAAAACGAGAGGAGACCTTTCCGGCTCAATAGGAGACCTCTCCGGCCCAATATATGGCAAATATCGGATAAATTTCTCTCTTTAAGCAATTTTTTTTAATTTTGTCGTCCTTCGGTGGCCCATTGTCCCCGGGAAAGCGAATATGACCACATCAGAGATTCCTGCAATTACCATTGCAATAGACGGTTACTCTTCCACAGGCAAGAGTTCTTTCGCCAAACGCATAGCCCGAGAACTTGATTTCCATTATCTCGATTCGGGCGCACTCTACCGTGCGGTCACGCTTTACGCCTTGGAGAAGGGCTATATTTCACCGGAAGGGAACATAGACACGGCATCCCTGGAGAGGGACCTGCAGAGTCTGGATGTGCATTTTGATGAGCAGGGCCGCACTTGCATTGCCGGGCGTTGCGTTGAACAGGAGATTCGTACCCTGCGTGTATCCGGCAAAGTCAGTCCCATATCTACGATTCCCCAAGTCCGGGACTATGTGAACAGGCTTCTGCGCATATGCGGCAAAGACGGACGTATAGTAATGGACGGCAGGGATATAGGCACGACAGTTTTCCCAAATGCCGAGTTGAAAATCTTTATGACTGCAGACCCTATGGTCAGGGCTTCCCGCCGTGCAGCCGAGATGCAGGCCAAAGGTGAGAAGGCAGACATTGATGAGGTGCTTGCCAACCTTAAGGAAAGGGATTACATAGATTCCCACAGGGAAGTTTCTCCTCTGACCCAGGCACCTGATGCCGTGGTGCTGGACAATTCGTCAATGACTATGGACGACCAGATGGAATGGGTCCTTGACCTTATTGAAAAAAGATTCGCAAAGAAATGAACGTAAAAGTTGAAGTGGACAAGAATTCCGGATTCTGTCCCGGAGTGATAAGGGCGGTGGAAATCGCTGAAACGAAACTGGCCGAAAAAGGAGACAGGAAGATTTTCTCCCTGGGTGCCCTGGTCCACAATGAGTCCGTTTTGGGAAGGCTCGCTGACGCCGGGCTGGTGACAGTGGATGTGGAAGACCTGGATGAAATGCAGGCCGTTCAGGATGCCGATCTCATCATTAGGGCACACGGTGAGCCGCCTTCCACATACATCAAGGCCAAGTCCTTGGGTTTCAATGTGGTGGACTGCACTTGTCCGGTGGTGCTCAAGCTCCAGACCAGAATACGCAATGCCTACAATGCGATGAAGGCAGCCGGTGAGGGGCAGATACTGATTTTCGGCAAGGTGGGACACGCTGAAGTGCTCGGACTGGTGGGGCAGACGGATGGGGAAGCCATAGTCGTCGAGTCTATGCTGATGCTCGAAGCTATGTTGAACGACGGTAAGGTGAGCCCGGATATACCGACGGAGATTTTCAGTCAGACCACCAAATCGCCTCAGGAATATGCGAAAGTTTGCGAAAGGCTCTCCGAGGTGCTCGGCGACAAACTCAAGGTCCACGACACCATATGCCGTCAGGTTTCCACCCGTCACGACAAACTTTCCAACTTCGCACTCAGCCACTCCGTCATCGTATTCGTCTCCGGCAAGTCGAGTTCCAATGGGAAAGTCCTTTGCGAATTCTGCAAGTCGGTGAATATCAGGACTTACAATATAAGCTCCGTGGCGGATATCAACGAAGCCTGGTTCCGGGAGGACGACAATGTGGGCGTGTGCGGGGCGGCTTCCACACCCAAGGAACTGCTCGAAGAAATTGCAGAAGGCATCAGGGATATTTTGCGTAAAAAACAATAAGTTGTATCTTTGCAGCCGCAATTTTCTGATGGGTTGTGCGTGAGCTTCCGAATGATTATTTTTAAAACTATATATTTTTATGGCAACAACAGCAGATTTCAAGAACGGGCTTTATATGATGTACAATGGAAAGCCTTGTTCTATCGTATGGTTCCAGCACGTTAAACCGGGAAAGGGTCCCGCTTTCGTAAAGTGCAAACTCCGCAACCTTGAGAACGGCCGAATCCTTGAAAACACATTCACGGCTGGTGTGAAGATTGACGTGATCAACGTGGAGCGTCGTCCATACCAGTTCCTTTACAAGGATGAGGACGGATTCAACTTTATGCACGAGGAGACTTACGAGCAGATTCACCTGGGCACTGACCTCGTTGAAAACGCAGACCTTATGAAAGAGGGTCAGCACGTGGAGATGATGTTCCTTGCTGAGGAAAATGACGAAAGGTGCCTCACTTGCGAACTTCCTACCTATGTCGAACTGGAGGTAACCTACACCGAGCCGGCAGTCAAGGGAGACACAGCTTCCACTTCAGCTCTCAAGGAGTGCACTCTGGAGACCGGAGCAATCATTATGGTGCCTCTGTTCATCAATCAGGGCGAGCGTATCCGAGTCAATACTGAGGACCGTTCTTACGGCGGACGCGTGGCTTAAGCACCATTCTTACGATAACAAAGTCAGGGGGCTGAACAAAACATGTTCAGCCCCCTTTAGCTTCTTAACCCCGCATACATGCGTCTGCGGTCCCTTCGGGGCTTTTGTTCAGCCCCCTTTCTGTCATTTCTGTCTCAAGAACACCTGCACCGGGCACCCCTCGAAATCAAAGTTCTCCCGAAGCCGGTTTTCAAGGAAACGCTTGTAAGGATCCCTCACATACTGCGGCAGATTGCAGAAGAAAGCAAAAGACGGAAATCTTGTAGGCAACTGTGTGATGAACTTGATTTTCACATATTTGCCCTTCCAGGCAGGCGGAGGATAATTCTCAATCTCTGGAAGCATCACCTCGTTCAGCTTGGAAGTCGGAATCTTCTTGGAATAGTTGTCATAAACCTTCTGGGCTGCCTCAAGCACATTCAGGATTCTCTGCTTGTTCAGCACCGATGTGAAAATGATAGGAATGTCATCATTGGGTGCAATCCTGGACTTGAGCGCAGCCGTATATTCCTTCATCGTGTTGCTGTCCTTCTCCACAAGGTCCCATTTGTTCAACACCAGCACGCAGCCCTTCCTGTTCTTCTGGATGAGGTTGAATATGCTCATATCCTGAGCCTCCATTCCGAGCGTCGCATCAATCATAAGTATGCACACATCCGAATGTTCTATTGCCCTGATTGAGCGCATAACCGAATAGAATTCAAGGTCTTCGTGCACCTTGCTCCGCTTTCTCATTCCAGCGGTGTCCACCAGCATAAACTCGTGTCCGAAGCGGTTGTAATGTTCGGCTATGGAATCGCGGGTGGTCCCTGCAATAGGGGTCACAATATTCCTCTCCTTGCCCAAAAGAGCATTGGTGAGGGATGATTTGCCCACATTCGGGCGGCCCACAACCGTGATGTGCGGCAGTTCAGGATACTCATCGGCAGTTCCGTCATCTTCCGGAAGCTGTTTCACGACAGCGTCCAGCAAGTCTCCGGTTCCGCCTCCGTTGGCAGCCGATATGCTCCAGACCTCGCCCAATCCCAAGGCATAGAACTGGAAAGTGTCGTAAATCTTCTCGCCGGAATCCACTTTGTTCACTGCCAGCACCACCGGTTTGCCGCTTCTGCGAAGCATATCGGCTATTTCGTTGTCATAGTCAGTGATTCCAGTGGCTCCCTCCACCATAAACAGCACAAGGTCGGCCTCTTCAACGGCCAGCACCACCTGTTTGCGTATTTCCTCTTCGAAGATGTCGTCGGAATTGGATGTATATCCTCCGGTGTCCACCACAGAAAATTCCCTTCCGCACCATTCTGTCTTGCCGTAGTGACGATCTCTCGTGACTCCGGCGGTTTCATCGACTATGGCCTGACGCATTCCTACAAGTCTGTTGAAAAGCGTTGACTTGCCCACGTTAGGTCTGCCGACTATTGCTACTAAACTCATATAATTACTATTATTTTAAGTATATATATACCAGATATCATCTGTATATTCCTAATTGTCGGTATGCAGGCCGCAACCGGCGCAATCACTGCACCCGAGGTCGCTGCAATCCGGTTTTCTGCCCCCGTGCTTCTTGCTCCAGAGCCTCATCTCCTCCTCCTTCGCGCAACGGATTCCGAGTTTCTTCATCTCCTTGTTGGAGGATATTTCAGTTTCCGGGAACTTGCCTCCCTTGCGGAAGAAAATATTGAAGCCCAAGCCCAGAAAGCATATGGCCACAATTGCCAGAACCACAAGAAACAACTGCCACATAATGTACTCCTCCGCAGTATCAGTAAATGAATTCAGTGCTTATAGGCTCGTAATTGTAAACCTTGTTGATGACTTTCGCGAAAATCTCGGTCATCGAGCAGACCGTAATCTTGCTCTTGTCATTTTCCGGCTTGTCGCTGAGCGGAATGGTGTCTGTCACAATCACTTCTTCCAGAGCGCTCTCGGCAATCCTCTTGTAGGCCTCGCCCGAGAACACCGGATGGGTTGCGCAAGCCCTCACGCTCACTGCTCCCATATCCTTGAGCACATTGGCCGCCTTGGTGAGAGTGCCCGCAGTGTCAATCATATCGTCCACAATCACCACATTCTTGCCCTCCACTTCGCCTATAGCGGTAATGGAACCCACCACATTGGCCTTCTCCCTGGACTTGTGGCAGATAATCACAGGACACTGGAGGTGTTTTGCAAACGCCAGAGCCCTCTTAGCTCCTCCCATATCCGGAGCGGCGATGGCCAGATTCTCGATGTTCAGTGACTTGATGTAAGGCACGAAGACCGAACTTGCGTAGAGATGGTCCACAGGGAAGTCGAAGAAGCCCTGAATCTGATCGGCGTGGAGGTCGCAGGTCATAACCCTGTCGCAACCTGCCGCGTGGAGCAGATTTGCCACCAATTTTGCCCCGATGGACACTCTCGGGCGGTCTTTCCTGTCCTGACGCGCCCAACCGAAATAAGGCATTACGGCCACAACCTGATGAGCCGAAGCCCTTCTGGCAGCGTCGCACATAAGCAGTAGTTCCATCAGATTGTCAGTCGGCGGGAAAGTGGACTGAATGATGAAAACGGTAGCGCCCCTGACGCTTTCAAGATAGGCCGGCTGGAATTCGCCGTCGCTGAAGGTCAGAGTCTCGGAATCTCCGAGAGTAAGGTTAAGGTGTTCTGCAACTTTCTTTGCGAACTCCACGGATGCCCTGCAGGCAAATAGTTTGATCTGATGCTCTCTATTCATCGTCACTATATTGTGTTTGTAATTATTGGTTCTTTTCCTTAGGTTCGGAGCTGTCGGCCTGCCCGGCTTGAGGAGCATTCAGAGAGTCCAGCACCGATCCGATATAGTCCAGGATTTCCTCCCTTCCCGTTCTGTTTTCCGAAGAACTCACAAAACAAGGCGGCAATTCTTCCCAGAATTCAAGCAACTGCTTGTGGTTCTGTTCGATGCGCTCCTTGAGTGCATTCGGTCCGAGTTTGTCTGCTTTGGTGAAAATGATGGAAAAAGGGATTCTGCGCGAGCCCAGTTCCACGAGGAAGTCCAGATCAATCTTGCCGATTTCGTGACGGGAGTCAATGAGCACGAAAAGGTTCACCAGGTCCGGTGAAAGATTGATGTAGTTGTCGATAATCATCCGGATTTTCTTCCTTTCCGCATCCGAGGCCTTTGCGTATCCGTACCCGGGAAGGTCCACGAGATACCAGCTGCGGTTGATGAGGAAGTGGTTCACCAGACGGGTCTTTCCCGGTTTGGAGGAGGTCATCGCCAGCTTGCGGTTGGCAGTCAGCATATTGATTAGCGAGGACTTGCCCACATTGGAGCGTCCGATGAATGCGAACTCCGGAAAACGCTGCTTCGGTCTTTCCGAAACCCGGGTGCTGCTGCCTGCAAAAACCGCCTCTTTGACTTTCATAAAAATCCTTAATACCTGATTATGCCAATCGGCTCGCACAAATATGCCAATCGGCTTGCAAATATAGTGAAAATTGTCGGAAAAAATTGGTATATTTGCAAGGAATGTGAATGAAGGAAAAAGATGAAAGACTATTTCGACTTGCTTGAACTGCAGAAAATGGTGAGAGAGGGCCTGGAAGGCCTGTTCCCTGAGAAACTGTGGGTCAAGGCGGAAGTGGCTTCCATCAATGCCAAATTGGGCGGGCATTGCTATCTGGAACTGGTGCAGACCCTGGACGGGGCGGTGGTTTCAAAGGCCCGGGCCACAATCTGGGCTTCCCGCTGGAGGACAATCAAGCCCTATTTTGAAAGCGTAACCGGTAGCACTCTTGCCGCAGGGATGGAAATACTGGTGCAGGTGCAGGTGAGTTACAGCGAAATCTATGGTTTTTCACTTTCCATCAGCGACATCAATCCGGATTTTTCCCTCGGCAAGAAGGAGGCCCAAAGGCGGGAGACAATAAAAAGATTGCAACAGGAGGGTCTTATGGACCTGCAAAAAGGCCTCAGCCTGCCTGCCCTGCCGTACCGTTTTGCGGTGATATCTGCCTCTGATGCAGCCGGTTATGGGGATTTCACAAGGCATCTTCTGCAGAATCCCTATGGTTTTGCCTTTGAAGTGGAACTTTTTGCGGCATCTATGCAGGGGGTGGACTGTCCCCAATCCGTTGCTGATGCAATAGCCCGTATCAGCGAAAATGCAGAAGCCTATGATGCCGTGCTCATACTCCGGGGTGGAGGCTCGGCCCTTGACCTGGACTGCTATGACGATTATGTAATGGCCTCAGCCATAGCGCATTGCCCTCTTCCTGTGCTGACAGCTGTGGGGCACGACCGGGATTTTCATATCTGTGATATGGTCTCTTTTGCCTACCTCAAGACTCCTACGGCCCTTGCAGACGAACTCATAGGCATATTCGAGGCTGAAGATGCCCGTCTTTCGGAATTTGCTTCCCGTATGAAACTCGCTTTCACCAACCGCATCAGCCAGATGGAGCTGAGGCTTCAGAACCTGCTCACCCGCATCACCTCTGCCGACCCGAGAAACATACTCAAGAGGGGTTATGTGCTGGTTTCGGACGAAAGGGGAGTGGTCGTGAAATCAGCCGGGGCATTCAAAAGGGGAGACAGGATGAAACTGCTGTTTGCAGACGGACAGGTGGATGCCGACATCATAAAAGTGACAGAAAACAAAATTTGAGACTATGCCACACAAGAATACATTTGACTACGCAGGAGCTGTTGCCGAACTCGAGAAAATCGCTGCGACAGTCGAGAATCCGGCAACTCCGCTGGAAGACATAGACACACAGCTCAAACGGGCCTCGGAACTGGTGAAACAGTGCCAGGCCTGGCTAAGGGGAGTGCGTGAGAGGACCTTGGCCCTCGATGCGGAGCAGTCTGACAAAACTGGACAATAACCACATAACACTAATCACAATATGGTAAAAATAAAGAAGATATACGAAACAGACCCCTATCTGATGCCTTTCAGGAAGGCCATAGATGACAGGCACGGCAGGATTGAGGCCCGCAAGGAAAAACTCACCGGTGGCCGCCCGCTTTCCAAGGTGATGAACAACCATCTCTATTACGGGCTTCACAAGCTCAAGGATGGCAGATGGGTGTTCCGCGAGTGGGCTCCCAATGCCACCAAGATTTACCTCATAGGTGAGTTCAACAACTGGAAAAGGGTTGATGCCTACGCACTTACTCCAATAGGCGGAGGCAATTGGGAGATTTATCTGGACTCAATGTTCCTTGCCCACGGTGCCCTCTACAAACTCTTCATCGAGTGGCCGGGAGGAGGCGGAGAGAGGTTGCCGTCCTACACCACAAGGGCAGTCCAGGACCCTGAAACCAAGGTTTTCTGCGCTCAGGTCTGGGAGCCCGAGAAGAAATACCGCTGGCGCCACCGCCGTCCGGGACGCAGAGAACATCCCCTCATCTACGAATGTCACATAGGTATGAGCGGAGAGGCCGAAAAGGTCTCCACTTTCACCGAGTTCAAGGACAATGTGCTTCCGAAAGTGGCTGAGCTGGGCTACGATACGCTTCAGATTATGGCTCTTCAGGAGCATCCTTACTATGGTTCATTCGGCTATCAGGTTTCCAACTTCTATGCTCTCAGCTCCCGTTTCGGCACCCCGGAGGAGTTCAAGGCCCTGGTGGATGCGGCCCACGGGAAGGGCATAGCCGTCGTAATGGACATAGTGCACTCCCATTCGGTGGACAATGAAGCCGAAGGCCTGAGCCGTTTCGACGGACGCGAAGACATATATTTCTACAATGGTCCTCAGGGTCATCATCCGGCGTGGGGATCCCGCTGCTTCGATTACGGCAAGGATGAGACCAAGTTCTTCCTCCTGTCCAACTGCAAGTACTGGATGGAAGAATACCATATAGACGGCTTCCGTTTCGACGGGGTGACGAGTATGCTCTATTGGGACCACGGTCTGGGAAAGGCTTTCACGGGTTATGGCGACTATTTCGGGAACGGTGTGGATGAAAATGCAGTCGAATATCTCGCTCTCGCCAATATGCTCATTCACGAAATCAATCCCGAGGCCTTCACCATTGCCGAGGATGTGAGCGGAATGGCCGGACTTGCAGCACCTTACGCTGCCGGTGGAGTGGGCTTTGACTTCCGTATGTCCATGGGCATAGCCGACAACTGGATCAAATGGATCAAGACCCTCCGGGACGAACAGTGGAGCGTAGGGGAAATCTGGTGGCAGCTCACCAACAAGAGAAAGGACGAGAAGACAATCAGTTACGCCGAGTGCCACGACCAGGCGCTGGTTGGCGACAAGACCATCATCTTCCGTCTCATCGATGCCGAAATGTACACTTCAATGAACCGGGGATCCAAATCTATGGTTGTGGACAGGGGCATCGCACTTCACAAAATGATACGTCTGATTACCCTTGCGACTGCCGGAGACGGTTATCTGAACTTTATGGGCAATGAATTCGGGCATCCGGAGTGGATAGATTTTCCGCGCGAAGGGAACGGCTGGTCCTACAAATACGCAAGGAGACAGTGGTCGCTTGCCGAACCGGACTACCTCCGTTACAAATATCTGCGGAATTTCGACAGGGCAATGATAGAAATGGCGAAGTCTGAGCGCATTCTCGAGGATGAACCTGAATTGCTCGTACAGGATGAACAGAAAAAAATTCTTATTTTCCGCAGAAAAGATTGTATATTTGCGGCGAATTTCAATCCGACCCAATCTTTTGCAGATTACGGATTTGCCGCACCGGCAGGGCATTGGATCGACATCCTGTCCACCGATGGGGCAGATTTTGACGGATTTGGGCGCTTGGAAAACGATGAACATTTTACGGTTCCGAAGAAGAATCCCAATGGAAACGGCAAGTATGAAGACAGCCTTTTCCTCTATCTTCCGAGCCGTAGTCTCATCGTTTTGAAAAAAGTAACGAAATAACTTATAATATATTGACATGGCTTTCCTGACTTTTAACAAATCCGAACTGGTCAATCTCGAATACTCGTTGAAGAGGGAGATTATCGGATCGAACAAAACAGGGGCGTATTGCAACACATCCATCGTGTGCTGCAACACGCGACGCTACCACGGACTTCTTGCAGTTCCGGTGGATGCTTTCGGAGGTGCCAAGCATATCCTGCTTTCCGGCCTGGACGAGAGCATAGTCCTGAACGGCAGAAAGTTCAACCTCGGAATCCATTGCTATGGCGACATTTATGAACCACGTGGACACAAGTACATCGTGGATTTTGAAGCTGCCCCGGTTCCGACTCTGACCTACAAGATAGGTGAGATCACTATCAAAAAGGCCATCATCCTTGCCCCGGACTCAGACCAGGTGATGATCAAGTACGAACTTGTGTCTTCTCCGGCATCCTGCGAGGTGGAATTCAAGCCTTTCCTTGCCTACAGAAGCATCCACAAACTCACCGGCGAGAATAGCGAGGCCAGGACTGACTTCGACGAGATACCTGGCGGAGCGGCCTTCAATATGTATGAGGGCTTCCCTGACCTGAACATCCAGTTCTCCCGCGCCGCTGAATTCGACCACGCACCGGTGTGGTATAAGGGTATAACCTATTCTGACGAGTACAGGCGCGGATTTGACTGCCGGGAGGACCTGCTTTCTCCGGGAACCTTCCGCCTCAAACTCAAGAAGGGCGAATCAGTGGTTGTTTCCGCTTCAGTGGCAGTGGAGGACGCAAAGGGACTTACGAGAAAATTCAACAGTGTGGTCAAGAGCAAGGGAAGCATCACTTCCTACTCCGACCTTCTGAAATACAATGCTGACCTGCTCATAGTCAACCGTAACGGACACAAGCAGATTGATGCGGGACTTACCTGGCTTGAGACAGGCCTTCTCCGCGAGACCATCACCGCGCTTCCGGGACTTACCCTCTACGCCGGTGCCGGAGCGAAGGAGTTTGAGGAAATCCTCGACAATCTCATCGCCGACAATGAGGAGCGTCTCTATCACAAGACCACCCAGGTCGAGTCTCCTCTTATGATAGCCGACATTCTCCAGCAGTACATCCACTGGGGTGCAGACCCTAAGAAAGTCTGGAAGAAATACGGACCGGTCATCAAGGGCGTGATTGAAAGCTACCTCCCGGGCCATCGTGCAGAGGTCGCTCTCCAGCCTAACGGACTGCTCTGGGCCCAGATGTTCCGCACCGCCCTCACCTCTATGAATGCCTACATCAACGGTGTTCCTGTGACCGAGAGGGCCGGATATCAGGTGGAAGTCAACGCATTCTGGTACAACTCCATCTGTTTCGCACTCGAAATGGAGGCCCAGTACAATGCCAAGAACCGCACATTCCAGGACAAGTGGTCAGAGGTCAAGGCAGCCATAGAGTCCAACTTCGAAAAGTACTTCTGGGTTGAGGCAGGCGGCTATCTTGCTGACTATGTGGACAATAACGGACAGAATATGGCAGTCCGCTACAACCAGCTCTTCGCCGTGGCTCTCGACCACTCTCCGGTCAGCGACGAGCACAAGAGCCAGGTTATGCAGACCGTTTCCAACGAACTTCTCACCAGCAGGGGACTCCGCAGCCTCTCTCCTCGCAACGAGGCCTACAGGGGCGTTTACGAAGGTTCCCAGATCGAGCGTGACCTTGCATACCATCAGGGCTGCGCATGGATTTCTCCGCTGGACTATTTCATAGACCTGAGTTTCAAGATGGTAGGACCTTCTTTCTGGAAGAGGGCTGAATATCTTGTCGAGGGCTTCTATAAGGACATCTACAAGCACGGTGTCGGAGCGTTCTCCGAGCTTTATGACGGAGACCCTCCTCACGAGCCTCATGGTGCCATTTCCTGCGCTTGCAGTACGGCAGCACTCCTGCGCATTGACTATTTGATGAACAAATACAAGAAGGAGGAATAGATATGAGAGTCCTTATGTTCGGTTGGGAATTCCCGCCCCATATCGCCGGAGGTCTCGGTACTGCCTGCTACGGTATGACCAAGGGTCTTGCCGAGAACGACGTGAAAGTCCTTTTCGTGATGCCTTCCGCATCGGGTGACGAGGACCAGTCGGCAGTCAGCATCATCAATGCCAGCGATGTGGCTGTAGATACGGTTTCCGAAAGCGTGGATGAATTTCTCGGAAAAGTGAAGTTCGTACACGTGGGAACCAATATGGTGCCTTATGTTGCACCTGAAGATTTTGCCAATGTGGTTGAGGAGGAGAGAAAGAGGCAGGTGAAGGATTTCCGCATCACCTATGGCCAGAAATTCAAATTCTCCGGAAAATACGGAACCAATCTGATGGAGGAGGTTGCCCGCTACGCAATGGTCGGTGGCACAATCGCACTCCAGCACAAGGATGAGTTCGATGTCATCCACGCTCACGACTGGCTCACCTACCTTGCCGGAATTGCAGCTAAACAGCTCACCGGCAAACCGCTTGTGGTACACGTCCACGCGACTTCTTTCGACCGTGCCAGCGATGACAATATAGACACCCGCGTCTATGCCCTTGAGAAGAGGGGTATGGCTGAGGCAGACAAAGTCATAACTGTGAGTGACCTTACCCGCAACATCGTAATCAACAAGTACGGAGTAGACCCTGCAAAGGTTATCACCGTCCATAACGCCGTGGATTTCTCCGGTCGTGCCGGCATCCAGGTGGAGAGGGGAGTGAAGGACAAGATTGTCACCTTCCTCGGCCGTGTGACCTATCAGAAGGGACCTGAGTATTTCATTGAGGCAGCTGCAAAGGTGCTCAAGAGATGCGACAATGTACGCTTCGTAATGGCCGGCAGCGGCGATATGCTCAACAGGTGCATACGCCACGTGGCCCGTCTCGGAATTGCTGACCGCTTCCATTTCACAGGCTTCCTCCGGGGAGACGACGTGAGGAAGATGTTCGCGCTTTCCGACGTTTATGTGATGCCTTCAATTTCGGAGCCTTTCGGCATTTCTCCGCTTGAGGCAATGCAGACCAACGTACCTTCAATCATATCCAAGCAGTCAGGCTGCGCCGAAATTCTGAAATATGCCCTGAAAGTTGATTTCTGGGATGTGGATGCCATGTCGGATGCAATCTACGGCCTCCTGCAGTATCCTGCAATCTCGCACTTTGCCGTGCAGAACGGATATGACGAAGTGAACTCCCTCAAGTGGACCGCTGCCGCCGCTAAGGTCAAGGCAGTGTATGAATCTGCAGTTGAAGATGCTGCGAAAAAATAATTAAAAAGGATAATTAAAACATTCAGATATGAAAAAGTCAATTTGTCTGTATTTTCAGGTCCATCAGCCCAACCGTCTGAGACAATACAGGTTTTTCGACATAGGTAAGAACTCGCATTACTATGACGACTTCACCAACCGTACCATTCTCCGCAGAATAGCTCAAAAGTGCTATCTTCCTATGAATGAGCTTCTTCTTCAGCAGATAGAGGAGCAGAAGGGAGCATTCAAGGTGGCATTCTCCATCACAGGCACCGCTCTCGAGCAGTTCGACCGCTACTGCCCTGAAGTGCTCGACAGTTTCAAGAAGCTTGCTGCGACAGGTTGCGTGGAGTTCCTTTCCGAGACCTACTACCACTCACTTTCATCACTGGCTTCCGAGTCAGAATTCAAGCACCAGGTTGCAAAGCACAAGGAAGCCATCGAGAAGTATTTCGGTGTCACTCCGACCACTTTCCGCAACACTGAGCTCATCTATTCCGACTCCATTGCCAATATGGTTGGAGACCTCGGATTCAAGACCATCCTCACTGAAGGTGCAAAGCACGTTCTCGGTTGGCAGAGTCCGAACTATCTTTACAAGGCAACCACGAAGAAGAACCAGAAACTCCTTCTCCGCAATTCCGGTCTGAGCGACGATATCGCATTCCGTTTCTCCAACAAAGGCTGGGAGAACTGGCCGCTCACAACCGACAAGTTCGTGTCCTGGCTCAAGTCCGGCGATGGCGAGATTGTGAACCTCTTTATGGACTATGAGACTTTCGGTGAGCATCAGGCTGCTTCCACAGGTATTTTCGACTTTATGAAATACCTCCCTGCAGCTGTTCTTGCCGACGGTGAATTCGAGTTCGTGACACCTGCCCGTGCAGCACGCAAGCACAAACCTGTTGCTCCGCTCTGCATTCCTGATGCCATTTCCTGGGCTGACGAGGAGCGCGACACTTCCGCATGGCTCGGAAACGAACTTCAGAACGAAGCTTTCAACAAGCTCTACTCTCTTTCAGAGAAGCTCGCCATCCTCAACGATGCAGAGCTCTGGTCCGATTTCGGACATCTCCAGGAGAGTGACCACTTCTACTATATGTGCACCAAATTTTTCTCTGACGGAGCAGTACACAAATACTTCAATCCGTACGACACTCCGTTTGAGGCATTTATTAACTATATGAATGTTCTGAGCGACTTCATTCTCCGTGTCGATCAGGCGCTTGAAGCTCAGGAACAGCGTTAAAAATCTATGAATCAACCAACAGAAATGACAAAGCCCGACTATCTCTTCGAAGTCAGCTGGGAAGTCTGCAACAAGGTAGGCGGGATTTACACGGTGATCGCCACCAAGGCACTTAACCTGAAGGCAGAATACAAGCGTCATCATATTCTCATAGGTCCGGACGTGTGGATGCATACCGCAAGCAACCCGGATTTCATTGAGGACCCGCTTCTGTTCAAGTCCTGGAAGGCAAAGGCCGCATCGGAAGGAATAAGAGTCAGAATCGGAAAATGGAATGTGCCTGGCAGGCCCATCGCGATACTTGTCGATTTCAAGCAATACCTCACTGCCCAGAACGAGATTCTGGGCAGGTTTTGGGAGCAGTTCGGAGTCGACTCCATAACCGGAAACTGGGACTACAGGGAATCGGCCCTCTTCGGCTATGCTGCCGGAAAGGTGATTGAGAGTTTCTACCGTTTCAATCTCTTCCCTTCAGACAAGGTCGTAGCCCAGTTCCACGAGTGGATGACCGGAGCAGGACTGCTCTACATCAAGAGCACAAGCCTTCCGATTGCAACAGTCTTCACGACCCACGCAACCGTGCTCGGACGTTGTATAGCAGGCAACAACCTGCCTCTGTACGACGCTTTGGAAAGTTATGATCCGGCTGCGAAAGCCCGTGAATTCAATGTGATGGCAAGACACTCCCTCGAGGAGAAGTCCGCACAGAATGCCGACATCTTTACGACCGTCAGCGAAATTACGGCCAACGAGTGCCGCAAATTCCTCGGCCGTCCTGTCGATGTCGTGACTCCAAACGGATTCGAGAACAGTTTCACCCCTTCCGGGGAGGAATATCCTCAGAAAAGGGCGGAGGCCAGGGAAAGACTCATCGGTGTTGCTTCGGCCATGTCCGGTGAGACTGTGCCTGAAGACTCCATTCTGGTCTGCATAGGTGGCCGTTACGAGTGGAAGAACAAGGGCATAGATGTTTTCATCGATGCTCTCGACAGCCTGAACCGTTCCGACTATGAAGGTCGCAGCATACAGGCTTTCATTATGATACCTTCCGGTCACAACGGTCCCGACAAAGCGCTTGTGGCCCGTCTTGCCGGCGAAAAGTCCGACTACCGCACGATGACCTCCCACTTGCTGATGAACCCGGAGTACGACAATGTCACACGCCGTCTTCGTGAGGTCGGACTGGACAATGGTCCTGAGTGCAAGGTCAAGGTGTATTTCATTCCGTCCTATCTCAACGGCAACGACGGAATCCTGAATATGCCTTATTATGACCTGCTCAACGGTATGGACCTCGCCCTCTTCCCGTCCTACTATGAGCCTTGGGGCTACACTCCGCTGGAGTCCCTCGCGTTCAAGGTCCCGACTCTCACCACTTCCCTCGCAGGATTCGGCCAGTGGGTGCGCAGCCATTATGCGAAGCAGCATCCGGGCATCACCGTGGTGACACGCAACGATTCCAACTACCGCAATGTGGTTGAGGAGACCGTGGGACGCATACGGGAAATTGCCAGACTCTCCGAACAGGAGAAGGCGGTCTATATGGACAATGCGCGTGAAGTTTCGGAGATTGCACTCTGGGACAACAACATAGCCTATTATAAGGAAGCCTACTCCAAGGCTTTGGATAAAGTTATATCAGAAAAAGGAGCTTTCCCTGAGTTCAGGGACGATAAACCAATGGAATACAAGAAGAATGAAGTAAACAGCCCTTCGTGGAGCAGTGTTTTTGTGTCCAGGCATCTGCCTGAGGCATTGAGGGACCTTGAAACTCTTTCAAAGAACCTCTGGTGGTGCTGGAATGAGTCAGCAAAAGAACTTTTCAAATCAATAGACCCTAAGCTTTGGAAGAGCTGCGGTGAGAACCCTATTGCTCTTCTGGACAGAGTTAGCCTCAAAAAATTCAAGGCACTCAGCAAGGATAACGAATTCCTCGGCCGTTTGAGCGAGGTCAAGGCGGAGTTTGACGAGTATATGTCTCTGAAAGTTCAGCGCAAGAATCCTTCCGTGGCATATTTCTGTATGGAGTACGGTCTTGACACTTCCCTCAAGATTTACTCCGGCGGTCTGGGTATCCTCGCAGGAGACTACCTCAAGGAGACCTCCGATATGAATGTGAACCTTGTGGCTGTCGGCCTTTTCTACCGTTACGGCTATTTCACCCAGATGCTTTCCGCTCAGGGAGCACAGGTTTCGAAATACGATGCCCAGGACTTCATGAAGACTCCTGCCGAGCCTGTACGCGATGCCGAGGGCAATTGGGTAACCGTAAGAATAGCATTCCCGGGACGTAATATCAACGCCCGTCTTTGGCTTGTAAAAGTCGGAAGAACAGACCTGTACCTTCTCGATACTGACTATGAGGACAATCTCCAGGAAGACAGGGAGGTAACCTATCACCTCTATGGCGGTGACTGGGAGAACCGTCTCAAGCAGGAGCTTCTCCTTGGAGTGGGCGGTATCAGGGCTCTCCGCAAGTTGGGCCTGAACCCTCAGGTTTACCACTGCAACGAGGGTCACGCAGCCTTCATCGGTCTGGAGAGACTTCGTGAATATATTGAGAATGAGAACCTTACCTTCTCCGAAGCAATGGAGGTCATAAGGGCTTCATCCCTCTACACTACCCACACCCCAGTTCCGGCAGGTCACGACGCATTTGACGAGGGACTCCTCCGCAAGTATATCGGCCACTATCCGGAGCGCCTCAAGATTGATTGGGAGACCCTTATGGGCCTGGGCAAGCTCAACGGTGCAGATGTGAATGAGAAATTCTCCATGAGTACTCTCGCTGCAAACATCTCACAGGAAGTGAACGGCGTTTCGTGGCTGCACGGCAAAGTGAGCCAGGACATCTTCGCTCCTATGTATCCGGGCTATCTGCCTGAGGAACTGCACGTCAGCTATGTGACCAACGGTGTGCACTATCCGACCTGGACTGCAGCCGAGTGGAAGAATATCCACGCCCGCGTGTTCGGTGAAGAGTTCAAGACCCACCATTACGACAAGACTTGCTTCGAAGGCATCTACAAGGTGAGCGACAGCGAGATCTGGAGCGTTAGGACAGCCCTGAGGAAGAAACTCATTGCTGAAATCAAGGAGCGTCTTTCAGATCCGGCTGCAACCAACCACTATTCTCCACGCCAGATTGTGACCATCAAGGAAACTCTCCGTGACGATGTGCTCACAATAGGATTCGCCCGCCGTTTCGCAACCTACAAGCGTGCACATCTGCTTTTCCGCGACCTTGACCGCCTTGCTGAGATAGTGAACAATCCTGAACGTCCGGTTCAGTTCCTCTTCGCGGGTAAGGCCCATCCGGCAGACAAGGCAGGACAGGACCTCATCAAGATGATTGTGGACATCTCAAAGCAGGACCGCTTCATCGGAAAGATCGTCTTTGTGCCTAACTATGACATCACTCTTGCAAAATATCTCGTACAGGGTGTTGATGTCTGGATGAACAACCCTACCCGTCCTCTCGAGGCTTCCGGTACTTCCGGAGAAAAGGCTGCGATGAACGGTGTTATGCACTTCTCAGTCCTCGACGGCTGGTGGGTGGAAGGCTACAAGCCGGGTGCAGGCTGGGCTCTGCCTATGGAACGCACCTACGACGACCAGAACTACCAGGACGAACTGGATGCTGCAACCATCTACACCATCATCGAGAACGACATTGCTCCGACTTTCTACAACGCAGACAACGGCAAAGGCTACTCTGCATCGTGGATAGAGTATGTGAAGAACACCGTGGCTCAGGTGGCCTGCAACTTCACTACCAACAGGATGCTCACCGACTATGTGAACCAGTACTATGATCCTCAGTCAGAGCGTTATGAGAAGGTGGTGGCAGACGACTACAAGATGGCACGTGACATCGCTGCCTGGAAGAAGCGTATGCGTCGCGACTGGTCTCAGGTTGAGGTCATCTCAGTGACCAAGCCGGACAGCGCAGCAGGCAATGTTTCAACAGGCCACGAGTACAAGCTCGGTGCGGTTCTCAGCATCGGAGACCTTGACCCTCAGGAGATTGGAGTTGAGTTCATCTTCGCGACCCAGGATGCCAAGAACAAATTCCACATCATCAGCAAGTATGAGTGCACACCTGTAGAGTCCAATGACGGAGTCGTAAAATATGAGACAGTGGTTCTCCCTGAGACCACGGGCGTTTATCAGCTTGCTGCCCGTATCTTTGCGAAGAATCCGCTTCTCCCTCACAGACAGGATTTTGAACTTGTAAGATGGCTGTAACGGCTACAGGCTTTTTCGACGGAGTTCACACGGGACACAGGGCGGTCATCGGCCGCCTGGTCCGTGAAGCCTCGGCAAGAGGTGAGGATTCCGTTGTTGTGACATTCAATCCACATCCGCGTGCGGTGCTCCAGAAAGGGGCGCCGCAGTTGCGGTTGTTGACATCCCATCAGGAGAAGTGCGAACTCCTGCTCTCGCTGGGCGTGACAAGGGTGGAAACTCTGCCGTTCACGAGGGAATTTGCAAAAATGACTGCGGAGCGCTATATCCGTGAACTGCTTGTGGAGCGTTTCGGGGCAAGTGCACTGGTCTTCGGCTACGACAACAGGATCGGTTCGGACGGGGCCGGCATTGCAGCAGTCAGTTCAATCGCCGCCTCTCTGGGAATCGACCTGGTGGCGTGCGATGCAGTCGGGGACATAAGCTCGACAAAAATCCGTCAC
>JALFCH010000061.1 GCA_022771245.1 Rikenellaceae bacterium
GTCCAATTTGTCAGTGTCGAACCAGCCCTCAATATTTTTCTTTCCCAGACTCTCGAATTTGTATTCAATCTGCTTCTTCTGTGATAGCGGTTCAAATGCCATCACACAATTTTTTACGAATGAGGTGATGTCTCCATAGACCACTTTGAGTTTGAGATTGCCTGATTCAGCTTTCCGGAACTCCAGAATCTGTTGAATCAGTCTCATAAGCCTCATTGCATTTTCAGAAATGAATTCGTATTGTCTCACACCCGGATTTTCCGTTTTCAGTTCCTCCACTGCCGTAATGATGATGGTCAGAGGGGTCATCAGTTCGTGGGTGATATTGGTGAAAAACTGCAATTTGTTGTGGTTCAGTTCCTCAGATTTCTTTCTGTTGATTTCGAAAACTTCCATCTTCTTCTGCATCTGCATCCTGTTCCTGCTTATTTTCAGGATGACAGCCGCGATGAAAACCACGATGACGGCATATATGCACTTTGCCCACCAGCTCGCCCAAGGGGCCGGATTCACGCTTATCTGTATGATTTTGGGGACAGTCCACTCCCCGTTTGGTTTCGATGCCTTGACGAAGAAACGGTATTTGCCGGGCTTCAGGTTGTTGTAATAGGCGTTGCGGTGGCTTGCGTCGGTGGAAATCCAATCCTGGTCATAGCCCTCAAGCATATAGGCATACCGGGTGGAACCGGAATGTCTGAAATTGATTTTGGCAAACTCTATGGTGAAGTTGTTCTGAGAATGTTTGAGCACAAAATCACTGCTTCTGTCTATGGCGTATCTGCTTACGTCCTGTTTGTCGGGGGGAGGTAGGGTTCTTAGGGATTTGTCGAATATCTTGAAGTCGGTGATGGTGAGTATGTCTTCTCCGTCCTCATTTTGTCCGTTGAGCGATGGAAATAGAGGGACTGTCGATATGCCGTGTGCAGAGCCGACAAGGAAACTTCCGTCTTCCAGTTCTTCTATCGTGTTGCGTGGTATGTAATTGTCCATCAGACCATCTGTGGAGGTGATGAGGCTGATTTTGTCCGGGTGTCCCTCCTTGTCCAGACTCATCTGAATCAGACCCTTGTTCGTTGCTATCCACAGATTTCCGTTACGGTCTTCCCTTATATTTGTCACAACCGTACCGTTGGAAAGCAGGGCATCCACAGGCTTTACCATTTGCAGAACATTGTCCTTTATGATGAACAGCCCGTTCTCTGTGCCGACCCAGATGCGTTGTGCAGAGTCGGACCATAAGCAGAGCGCTCCGTCTGTCAGGGGCATATCGATATGGCTGCATTCATACAACTTTTCTGTGAGGGTGAAATGGAATATTCCGTTGTCGGAAGTCGCTGCCCAAATGCTTCCGCTCTTTTCGGAAGTCAGATCACAAATCAGACACGGAGGGATTGAATCGGCTGGATTCTTCAGCATTCCGTTTATATTGATATAGCGTCTGTCTTCTGTCAGAATGCCGAAATTCTCTCTGGTCCCCACCCAGAGCCTGCCGTCCATATCCTTGTGAAAGCGGGTTATGAAGGGGTCTGTAAAGCCTGTTACTGCAATCTTGCGGGGAACTTGCCCTTTGCTGCACACCAATATGCCGGTCTCGCTTCCGGCGAGTACCTGACCCTCACCCACTTCGATAAAGTCCTGGATATACTTTGTCTGGAACTTCGTATAACGGTCCTTCTCAAGGTCGTATTCAAACAGTCCGTAGCCTGCTATGGAAAGCCTGAGAATTCCGTCAGATGAATGGGACAGGGCTCTCACTGAACTTGTTCCGTATTCTTTCCTGATGGAATTCAGACCGTTTCCTTCAATCTCCCTGCTCCTGGTATCGGTGTAGAAGACACCACCGCCTCCGGAACTGAGCCACATATAGTGGTCACTGGTGGGGATTATGGAGTTGATTTCATTGAAGGGCAGGTCGTGACCGCTCTGGCCAGGGGAGTAGTTTTCGAATTTTGCATCTGGATTGAGAAGGTCTTTGCTGTGAAGTATGCTCAAGCCGGACCTCGAACCAATCCACAGGTCACCCGTTGACGGATTCTGGTTGATGCAGTAGATGATGTCGTCCAGAAGCGATGTGTCAGATTTTCCCTTGCGGTAAACAGTGATATTAGGTCCGGTACTTGAGTACAGATTGTCCAGGCGCAGCAGACCGCTTCCCCAGGTCCCGACCCACAGATTCCTGTCCTTGTCGAAAAACAGCGTGTGAGGTGATTTAAGTTCCGGCATCGATTTGAATCTGACCACTCTCTTTCCCCTCACATCGTACCTCAGCAGTCCTTCCGACCAGGTGCCTATCCACAAGTATCCGGCATTGTCCATTGCAAGGGTTTTCATATCTGTGGGAGTTATGCCCCATTCCTCCTCCGTGCAATATGCGAAATCTTCACTGTCCGGAAGTTTAGCGAAGAGGCCTCTGTTGGTTGCGACCCATATAGTCCCGTCTTTGGCCGGAAGCACTGCCTCGATATGGCTGTTGTCCATAACAGGGGTAAGTTTCTTGTTGATGTTTCCCGTTTCCTTGTCCAGAAGGAAGAGACCGTTGTTGGTGCCTATCCACAAGTGTCCGGAACTGTCTTCGGACACCAGATTCACATATCCCGAGAGGACCTGTTTACGGGTTGATTTGTCCGTTTTGATGAATAGGAAATCGTAGCCGTCATATCTTGCCAGTCCGTTGGATGTGGGAATCCAGAGAAAGCCGTCGGAGTCCTGGCACAATTTCCTCGTTTCCCCGGACGGGAGTTGTGAGTTGGAGGATATGTTATGAAACGACAAATGCTGCGCCTGTATGGTCCAGGCACAGCAAAGCATTGTGACAAAAAGAATTGCGGATCTTCTCATAGACTTTTATTTATTGCAGCGGACCGGTGTCGGCATCCTTGGTCCAGTATGGGTTCTGGTATAGAGGAGAACTGTCCTTGTCCTTGCCGTCAGCACTTGTCAGCAGGAATTCCTTGGCGTTGATAGGGGACAGGTAATAGGCCATCTTCCAACCCAGTCCATTGTAACCCTGCTGTTTGGATGTCAGCTGGTAAGGTCTGAGCCATTCGCTGAGCGAGGGTGAGGAAACATTGCTCGTGGCAGAACCGTCGTTGTACAGGCGTATGCCCGCGGCTTCATAGATTTCCTGCATTCCCCGGGACCATATATGTATTCCTTCGGGGTTGTAAGGCTCGTCAATCAGCTGGTCCAGAGCCCTCCATCGCACCAGGTCCATCCACCTGAGGCCTTCGCAGGCAAATTCGCTCCTTCTTTCCCTTCTGATATTGTATCTCAAAGGGTCTATGAGTGCGCCTGCGGTATAGGCACCCCAGTCATTCTCCCTGTTCATCACCGTTGCGGCTGCCGTTGCGCTCCAGTCCGGGTCCACTCCAGCCCTCTCCCGGAGCAATCTCCAGTATTTGTCTGCCTTGGAGTCTATGCTACCGGTTTTCTCATAGCACGCTTCTATGTAGTTCAGTAGGGCTTCCGCACTGCGCAGGACTATGCACCCCGTGCTGCTCGTCCTCTGTC
>JALFCH010000120.1 GCA_022771245.1 Rikenellaceae bacterium
ATAAGCAAGTACTGCGCAGGCATCACTATGACCACTCCCGGCATCAGAGCCGGCCGTTTCAAGGAAAAAGTCAGACTAATAGAAAAAATAAACAGACAATGCTGAATATCATTCAAACTCCCATTGCCTCTCTCGACGAGAGCGAACTTCTCGGCATACAGAACCTTGCCGACCCCACTATGACAACTGCGCAGGACCTGACGGAACTGGCCCTGAGATTCTTTCTCAACCTGCTCTCCTGCTGGGTCATAGTCCGTCTGCTCTACTATCCAAAGAGCCGGCGCAGGGACTATCTCTTCACCTTCACTGCCTTTTCTTCCGCAATGCTCCTGCTGCTCTACATTATGGGCAGGGTGGACGTCGGAGTGGGACTCACCCTGGGACTTTTCGCAATCTTCGGGATCATTCGTTACCGCACCGAGACCGTGCCCATCAGGGAGATGACCTACCTTTTCGTGATTATTGCTCTGGCGGCTGTGAACGGACTCGCTCCGCTATATTCGATTGATGCGGTAAACGCCTGCTACTATCTCAATACCGGTGCCCTTGCGCTGGCCTCTGCAGCCAATGTGATCACCATATTGCTGATTCTTGCTCTGGAAGTGATACGTCCGTCCAGGGCCGATTCGTCAAAAATCATCCTCTATGACCGTCTGGACCTGATCGCACCGGAAAAGAAGGAGGAATTGCTGGCGGACATCGAGAAAAGGTGCGGAGTGAAACCGGTGGATGTGGAAATAGGCAATATTGACCTGCTCAAGGATGCAGCCTACATAAAGGTACTCTACAAGGATGACGGACCGAGGACCATCGGGCACATCATCAGGGAAAAACAGTTTGTCGAAAGTCAGAATTTATAATGATTTCCCTGTTTGGTATGGTGTTTGAAAGATAATACTCCGCCTATAGATTAAACAGATAATACCTTTTTTATACAATGCGAGGCTGGTCGTGAGACCGGCCTCGTGTGCAATATGGTTATATATCCTTTTCCATATAGGCAAGCACGTCATCCCAAACCTGTCTGTCTCCTTCAAGCATAAGCTCGTGGCGCAAGTGCGGGTACAGGCGGGTGGTCACATTGGCATAGCCCCTCTTGCGAAGGAAATCCGCCGCAGCCTCAAATGCCCGGTCACTGATGCGGCAAGGGTCATCGCCTCCGGAAACGAAATGGACCGGAAGACCCGGGTTGGACAACTTCCAATCCTTGGGATTATAGCACATCTGCATAATTCTGAACAGGTTGGCAAAGCCGTTGGCAGTGAAACAAAAGCCGCAGAGAGGGGCTTTCGCGTACTCGGCGACATTTGCCCGGTTTGCGCTCAGCCAGGCCAGATTGCCCTCCTCTTTCGGGAAATTCCTGTTGTAGGAGCCGAAAGCAAGGGCATTTATGAATTTGGAACGATGGCGGTCTCCTAAAAAAAGCCCTATGGCCTTTGCAAGAAAAAGGGCTACTCCCTTTGCTGGATTGTCGGACGGGCAGCCGCAGACTATCAGGGAGCAGATGCTGTCGTCATATTTGCGTGTGAATGCCCTCACGACCATAGAGCCCATACTATGGCCGAAAAGCACCCATTTGAGGCCCGGATAGTCAGCTTTCACCTTGTCCTGCACAAGCTTGAGGTCCTCAACAAGTGCTTCGGCACCCCCTGAGTACATATATCCGAGGTCATCCGGACTCTTGACTGACTCACCGTGACCGCGATGGTCGTGAATGACACTTATCCAGCCGTTTGCAGCAAGAAATTCCATAAAAGGATAATAGCGTTCCTTGTGCTCGGCCATACCGTGGGAAATCTGTAATATGCCCTTGGGCCGAATGCCTGCGGGTTCAAAAATGGACACGGAAAGGTCCAACTCATCGTAACGGGATTTCAGTTTTAGTGTCTTCATAAGAATGGCGGTTTATGAATAACGTTCCACAAATGAAAGAAAAATTTTGATTTTCCGCAATAATAACGTTAATTCGTAAACAAATTATTGCTCCATCGCAGCAATTTGGTAAATATTTGAAACCCGACCAATATGAAAAACTACATACTTGCCCTCGATCAGGGTACGAGCAGTTCCCGCGCAATAGTCTTTGATGCCCATTCACATCAGATTGCAGTCAGTCAGAAAGAGTTTCCGCAACATTTCCCCAGGAACGGCTGGGTGGAGCACGACCCTGAAGAACTCTGGGAGTCGCAACGCATTGTGATGGAGGAAGTTGCAAGAAAGGTAGGGGCCGAAAACATTGCGGCGCTCGGAATCACCAACCAGAGGGAGACCACCCTTGTCTGGAATGCGGAAACCGGAGAGCCGGTCTATAATGCAATCGTATGGCAGGACCGCAGGACGGCGGAGTATTGCAGCAGACTTTCGGAGGAGGGTTATGACGAGTTCATACGCAGCCGCACCGGACTGCTGCCCGACTCCTATTTCTCCGGGACCAAACTCAAGTGGATTTTGGACAATGTGCCTGATGCGAGACAATTTGCCCGCGAAGGGAGACTGCTTTTCGGGACAGTGGACTGCTACCTGCTCTGGAGACTCACAGGCGGCAAGGTGCACGTGACCGATGTCACCAATGCTTCCAGAACTATGATGTTCAATATCCACAAGTTGGACTGGGATGACGATCTTCTCGCCCTTCTGGACATCCCTCGGTGTATGCTGCCTCAGGTCAAATCCTGTTCGGAGGTCTATGGCTATGCGGAAGTGGACGGAGTGCAGATTCCCGTGGCCGGAATGATAGGAGACCAGCAGGCTGCACTTTTCGGACAACTGTGTCTGGAAAAAGGCTCCATCAAGAACACCTACGGAACCGGATGCTTCCTGCTTATGAATACGGGGGAAAAGGCTGTGGAGTCTTCCAACAGATTGCTGACCACAGTGGCCTGGAAAATCGGAGATAAGGTGAATTATGCTCTCGAAGGCAGTGTTTTCGTGGCTGGAGCGGCAGTGCAATGGCTCAGGGACAATCTCAGAATCATCAAGTCAAGTTCCGAAATCGAAAATCTGGCCTCACAGGTTCCCAACAGCGGCGGGGTCTGGTTCGTACCTGCCCTGACAGGTCTGGGAGCTCCTTACTGGGACTCTGAAGCAAGAGGCTGCATCACCGGGCTGAGCAGAGGCACCACAGCGGCACATATAGCGAGGGCGGCACTGGACGGGATTGCCTGCAGCGTGGCAGATGTGGTCAGATGTATGCAGAGGGATTCCAGGATACCTCTTACCCACCTGAAGGTGGACGGGGGAGCCTCGGCCAACGACCTGCTTATGCAGATTCAGGCTGACGTGCTGGGATTCAGCGTTTTACGTCCTCAGGAAAGGGAAACCACAGCCCTCGGAGCCTGCTATATGGCCGGACTTGCCACCGGTTTCTGGTCCGGGACAGATGAATTGAAAGACAGATGGCGGCTGGAGCGCAAATTCGACAGCACAAGCACCCCCGCCCAACGCAAAGCGACAGAACGGGGGTGGAAATCTGCGGTCAAGGCCTCGGCAATCCGCTGATGTCAGAATGAGAACTTGTATCCTACAGAAAGGGCCAGGTCATTGGAATTCTCGTAATTCAGATTCTTGAGTTTGGTGCCTTCCTTGTTCGTGTCTATTTCCAGGGAGTGATTCCAGTGGTAGAGCAAAGCGAAATCTATGCTGTGATTACGGGTTATGTGCCACTGGGCACCTATGCAAGCCCTGATACGGTTCAATATCGCCCTCTTGTACCCCAGAAATTCATAATCGGTCCAGACTCCTGCCGTTTCATCCCATCGGTAGTTGAAAGAAGGGTCGTTGAAACTGTTTCTCAACTCCAGATAAACATAAGGCTCAAGAGGAGAATATCCCCTGTAACTCACTTTCAGGCGGGAACGGAGATTCAGACCATTGCGGGTGTCCTGAAATTCGTTTATTTCGTATGCCTTGTGTGTCATTTCCAAAGTTTCTTTCAATGAGAACCTCCACATCCCGGCATCATAGACCCCCATTACGAAGAGGGAAACCCTGTGACGCGGACGGAAACTGAGGTCAGAGGCTTTGTAACGTCCTATGAACGTGTAATCCAGACCGGTGCGGAAATAGTCGCAGACCTTGTAGGAAATGCCGGCGCTGACCTGATGCCTCTCGACTGCACTGAAGAGGTTCTGGGTGCGCAACTGATATTCTGCGCTGATATGCAGTCCCTTATAGACTTTCCATTCTGCGGCTGCACTGAACCTGCCCGTAAAACCGAAAACTTCGTCATTCACCACGGGCACTTCCTGAGCCATTGCCGGGGTCACTGAAAAGAAAAATACTGAAATCAAGGCTGCCAGTTTCGCACTTTTGCATCCGTTTGAGAGGAGATTGCGGTACATTTTCGATAGTAGTGTCATAATCTGTGCGGTTGTTTACTTCATTCGTGTGGTGTTTCACTTCCGGCAAAGATATGAAATAATATTGAAAGCCCCTCAGGAGCGGGAACAAGAAAACGATGACTTGCAGATGAAGTTTTTTTTGTATATTTGTGGGTTTTGAAAATGAAACGACAAAAGATATGAAGAATTTTGTAGAAGAACTCAAATGGAGGGGTATGATTCAGGACATTATGCCCGGCACAGAGGAGAAACTTATGGAAGGGCCTACGGCTGCCTATGTGGGGATTGACCCGACTGCCGACTCCCTCCACATCGGACATATGGTCAGCATTATGATTCTCAAGCATTTTCAGGAGTGCGGACACAAACCTATTGCTCTGGTGGGAGGTGCAACGGGAATGATTGGCGACCCTTCCATGAAATCCCAGGAAAGGAACCTTCTGGACGAGCAGACCCTCAGCCACAATGTCTCCTGCATCAGGGAGCAACTCTCCCGCTTCCTCGATTTCGAATCCGGAGCCGGCAACTGTGCCGAACTCGTCAACAACTACGACTGGATGAAAGGCTGGAGTTTCCTCGACTTCACCCGCGACATAGGCAAGCACATCACGGTGAACTATATGATGGCCAAGGACAGTGTCAAAAAACGCCTCTCCAGCGAGTCCCGCGAAGGGATGTCCTTTACCGAATTCACCTACCAGCTCCTTCAGGGTTATGACTTCCTCTACCTTTACGAGCACAAAGGTTGCGTTCTCCAGATGGGCGGTGCAGACCAGTGGGGCAACATCACCACAGGTTCCGAACTCATACGCAGAATGCTCGGCAAGGAAGCCTACGCGCTCACCTGCCCGCTCATAACCAAGGCTGACGGCACCAAGTTCGGCAAGACGGAGAAAGGCAATATCTGGCTGGACCCTCAGAGGACTTCACCTTACCGCTTCTACCAGTTCTGGCTCAACGTAAGTGACGAAGATGCAGAGAGATACATCAAGATTTTCACCCTCCTTGACAGGGAGACCATAGAAGGCGCAATAGCCGCCCACAGGGAAAATCCGGGCGCACGCAGCCTCCAGAAACTCCTCGCCAGGGAAGTGACCGTTATGGTGCACGGAGAGGCCGAGTACAACAATGCCGTCTCAGCCTCCGCAATACTTTTCGGCAACGCCACTTCCGAGCAGCTCAGGTCCCTTGACGAAAAAACCTTCCTGGATGTATTCGACGGTGTGGACACCTTCACTGTTTCCAGGGACAAACTGCCTTGCAACATACTTGAACTGCTGGCTGTCGAGACCTCAGTATTCCCTTCCAAGGGCGAATGCCGCAAAATGATTCAGGGCGGCGGAGTGAGCATAAACAAGGAAAAAGTCACCGACATCAACGCCGCAATAGGTGAAGAGTCCATACTCGACGGCAAATACATACTTGCCCAGCGAGGGAAAAAGAGTTACTATATTATAAAGGTGGAGTAAGCTCCATTACCACCACAAACACGAAACTTATGCTGGCTGGGGCTATTGTTCCAGACAGCATTTTAGTAATCCTCAAAAAATAAGTTGCATCATATTTGAAATCTGACCTCGAAAATCTAATTCAAATCTGACGCAACTTATTATTTTCGTATTACTTACAAAATTGGAGATGAAAAGATTAATTGCTGTGCCGGCAATAATGCTGGCTATTTCGCTTTCGGCCCAGAACGGGAAAACCGACTTTCTCAAGGCCGAGAGTCATTGCTCCGATTCCCTGCACAAACTGAGTACAAACAGTTATCTGACAGTGGAATGGAACGACAGCAGATACTTCCGCTACGTTTCGGAAGACCCGCTGACCCGCCGCAAGCACAGATGGCTCTGCGACACCAAAAAGGGGACACGCGAGGAAATCAGCGAAGAAAGCTACAATTCATTTAAGGCAAAAGCCCAAAGCTTTAAGTCCAACCGGGACTACAAGAAAAAATACACTGCCGACAGCCTGTACTATATGACAGCCACCGGAGACAACCTGTGTATGGGAAACGGAGAATGGGAAAGGTTGCTCAGCCGGGACGGAGAACTGTTCAACTCCTTCGCCATCGGACGCAACCGCCCCGGAGCACGCTCACAACCGCAGAACTGTCCCTCCGGATGCTGGATAGGAAAGACTCATTCGTATCTTGCAATAAGGGAGGACAACCGGGAGGTTGGTACTCTCTCCATTACCAACAGCGTGGATACTCCCCGTCCGAAAACCGAAGAATACAAATTTCCGATGCCGGGAGACAGAAACGTGGTGAAATACTCAGCCTGGATTGCAGATGCCGACAACGCCAGCCTGCATCAGGTGGACCTGGACAGATTTGAGGACCAGCTGATACTGATGCCCCGTTTCCAGAACATCAGATGCAACGACTCTTCCGCATTTCTGCTCAGGCTTGCCCGGACAAGAGACACCCTGGATCTGGTCAGAATAGATGCACGCAGCCGCAGGGCGACCACGGTGATTTCGGAGGTATGCAAACCTCATCTCAACGAGCAATTGTTTGATTATCATCTCATTGATGGAGGTAAAAAGATACTGTGGTGGTCAGAGAGGGACGGCAGGGGCAAGTGGTATCTTTACGACTTTGAAGGCCGGCTCATTCGCTGTGTCACTCCAATCGATGCCGTATGCGGAAGAATAGAAAGGATTGACACCACCGCAGGGACTGTGGTTTTCGCCGGCTATGGCGGAATAGAGTTTGAAAATCCTCATTACAGACACTATTACAAAGCCCGGCTTGACGGACGCAAACCAGTCCGTCACCTCACTCCGGGAAATGGCAACCACAAAATAGAGTTCTCCCCTGACGGCAAAATGATAGTGGACAGATGGTCCCGTATGGACCTTCCGGGACAGGTGGCAGTGCGCAATACGGACAACGGCAAGACAGTTTTTGAGCTTGAATCCAAAGACATATCCGAGGCACTGGAAAAGGGTTTCCGTCTGCCGGAATTGATGAAAGTCAAGGCAGCTGACGGGGTTACAGACCTGTACGGAGTGGTGTACCTGCCTTCGGACCTGAATCCCGGGCGCAAATATCCCATAATCAGCAATGTCTATCCGGGGCCTCAGGACGACCAGGTGCCGCTGGACTTTATGTACGATGACAATGGAAATCAGGTGCTTGCAGAACTGGGATTCATAGTCCTTAACTTTTCGCACAGAGGTTCCTGCCCGACGAGGGGCCGCGACTACTACACCTACGGCTACGGCAACCTGCGCGACTATGCCATAGACGATGACATAGCCATAATAAGGCAGGTTGCAGAAAAATATCCTTGCGCAGACCTTGACAGAGTGGGGATTTACGGACATTCGGGAGGAGGTTTTATGGCAGCCACTGCATTGCTCAGCCATCCCGAGTTCTACAAGGTGGCAGTGGGGGCATCTGGCAATTACGACAATAATATCTACACCCAATGGTGGGGAGAAACCTTCCACGGCGTAAAGAAAGTCATCCGGGAAGACGGCAGTGAGGCCTTCGAATGCAAGATTCCCACAACAGCCGAACTCGCCGCCAATCTTCAGGGCAGACTGCTGCTGATTACCGGGGAGATTGACAACAATGTGCATCCTGCCAGCACGATGAGACTCGCTGACGCGCTGATCCGCAACAACAAACGTTTCGATATGATGGTAATTCCCCGTGCGGACCATGGACTCGGGAACAGGTATTACCTCAACCTTATAAGGTATTATTTCGTGGAGCATCTTGGAGGAGAACCTCAGGACCACATTGACATTGTAAAGCATCTATGAATATGAAAACCAGAAACTTGACCGGGCTGTTGGCTGCAGTCCTCATAGCTTCATTTTCCGCGCTGCAGGCCCAGGACAAGAAGGAAATCATCGAGATTTCAGGAGTAGTCAAGGACAACGAAGGAGAGCCCGTTGCGGGTGCTTCTGTCCACGAAGTCGGCAGCAAGAACGGGGTCATTACGGGCTATGACGGAGACTACAAAATCAGCGTCCACAAGGGCAAACTGGTGAGAGTCAGTTTCCTGGGCTTCGAGACCTACGATTTCACGGCTTCGTCCCCGAAGGTGAACATAGTCCTGAAACCGGAATCCACACAACTTGAACAGGTGGTGGTGACGGGCTATGCCAATGTGGAAATGCGCAAGAGCACCGGAGCCGTCGCTGTGGTGAAAATGGAGGAAATGAAGGATAATCCTCTCAAGCAGGTGGACCAGATGCTGCAGGGACAGTTGGCCGGGGTGAGCGTACAGAACACTTCCGGCAGACCGGGAGAATCTGCAAAAATCCGAATCAGGGGCACGAACACCATCACTGGAAATGCAGAACCCCTTTGGGTGGTGGACGGAGTTCCGTTGCAGAAAAATCTGCCCGACATACAGAGCAGTCAGATCAAGGCCGGAGACTTCGACAACATCTTCGCAACGGGAATCGCGAGCATCAATCCCAATGACATAGAGTCGATTACAGTTCTGAAAGATGCAGCAGCGGCGGCCATCTACGGTTCTCAGGCGGCCTCCGGAGTCATAGTCGTGACCACCAAATCCGGAAAAGCGGGCAGAACTTCAGTCGGCTATATGGGTTCCGTGACGGTGCAGACCAGGCCACAGAGGGATGCCAACCTTATGAACTCACAGGAGAAACTCGCCTGGGAACAGAAATTGTGGGACGAGTTTTCTGCAGCAGGATTCGCAGCCACGCAAGCCGGCACCAGCACCCACTACCCTGTAATCGGAATTGTGGGACAGATACGTTCCGGCTACGGGCAATACGCAGGAATGAGTACTGACGAGCAGAATGCCCTCATCTCCAGCCTTGGGGAAAACACCACTGACTGGTTCGACGTCCTTTTCCGCAACACTGTCTCCACGGCTCATCACCTGTCCGTGTCCGGAGGTCCCAGCCAGAAACTGACCTATTACGTCTCAGGAGGTTTCAACTTCAATAACGGCTTGGTAATCAACACGGGAGCCAATTCTTACAACCTCTCCGCCAAAGTGAACTCAAAGCCTCTGGATTGGCTCAAATTCGGAGTGCAGACCGACTTCAGCTACAACAAGTCCTATGCTCCGTCCAACAATGTGAATATGTTCAAATACGCATATTTCGCAAACCCTTATGAAGCCCTCTACAATAGTGACGGAAGCTATCGTGCAGACCAGACCTATTTCACTCTCGGCCCGGCCAATGGCTCCTACACCCAGTCCCTTCCGGAAAACGGCTTCAACATAATGAGAGAAATAAACGAGACCTCAAGCAAGGCCACCTCATCCTCCACCAACATCCGAGGAGACGTCACCATCAACATAGCCAAGGGACTAACTTTCAATGGTTTGGCTTCGTTTTCCTACAGTTCCGACTATTCCGAGAACATCAACGGGAAAGAAACTTATGCAGCCTGGAACGACAGGCCATTCGAGAACAATACCATCACATCGAAACGCAGCTACGGGTCCATAACCCAGACCCAGAGCGTGAACACCTCTTACCTTGTCCGGGGTCAGCTCAACTACGAGCACACCTTCCTCAAAGCCCATAGTATCAATGCCATAGCCGGTGCCGAAATCAGGAAATCCAAGTCCACGAGCATATTCACAAAAAGATATGGCTATGACCCCGTGACCGGAAACAACTCCACTCCCCTCTTCACTTCTCCCGACGGAATCAGCATCGACTATGAGAAACTCACTTCCTTCGGCAACATTCTGGACGGTTGCTCCGGTCAGTCCATCATTGAAGACGCATTCGCATCCTTCTATGGCACAGCGACCTACAGCGCACTCGGACGCTATATCTTCAGCGGGACCCTAAGGAGCGACGGTTCCAGCAACTTCGGAAGCAACCAGCAGTTCAACCTCAACTGGTCCGTCAGCGGAGCCTGGAACATAGACGAAGAAAAATGGATGCAGGCCCTGCAGCCGGTTTTGAGCAGTCTCAGCCTCAAGGCAGGATTCGGATATACGGGAGGAGTGAACAAGACCGTATATCCCGTACTGATAATGAATTATCTCAGCAGCTACAGGAACACCGAGACCGACTTCTACCGCCAGGGAATCATCAACAATCCCCCGAACCCGAACCTGAGGTGGGAAAAGAACAGGACTCTGAACGTGGGAATGAGCTTCGGTTTCCTCAAAGACAGGATTACCGGCGAGCTTGCATATTACCAGAACAAAAACATAGACCTGGTGACGAGGGTGAGGGTGCCCACCTCCACCGGCTTTTCCACCCAGAGCTACAACACCTCCGAACAAATGAACCAGGGAGTGGAGCTGACTCTCGGAGCCACGCTGCTGAAAATCAAGGACTTCAATTGGAGAATCACCGCCAATGCCGCCTATAATCAGAACCGGCTCACCAAATACGAGTCTCCGACAGGCAGCATCTACGGAGACTATTACGTAGGCTACCCTCTGGGCAAGATTTTCACCGGCAAGACCACCGGCATCAATCCCGAGGTGGGACTATACGATTTCCAGCTGCGTCCTGACATAGAAATCAGGGACATCACCGACTATCAGCAGTACCAGAACTACCTCTTCTATGTGGGCACTTCCAATGCCCCGTGGTCCGGAGGTTTTTCCACCACCTTCAGTTGGAAAGGCCTGTCCCTCAATATAGTCGGCAATTTTTCCGCTGGCGCCAAGGTGCTCAACGACATCACCTGTCCGGTCTCCTATTCTTCGCTTGACAAAAACGTGAACGAGCCCGTGCAGTCTTCCAGGAGCGACCTTTACGTGAACCATCTGAACGTGAACAGGAACGCCGCCTACAGATGGACTCCGGCTAATCCTGTCACTGACGGCTACCCGAGGCTGGTGGACGCTTATGGGGAAAGACTCACCGACAACAGCGGCAATTACCTCAACCGTACCCGTCCCTATTCCAGCACACTCTCTGGCAGCATCTTCCTTGAAGACCTTTCCTACCTGAAATTCAGTTCCATCTCCATCAGTTACGCACTTCCCAAAAAATGGACTGACGTGATGAAGATGAGCGGAATGAGTCTGAGTTTCCTGATGAACAATCTGTTCACCATCACCAATTACAGCGGACTCGACCCGGAATCCCCCGGAGCTGTCTATCCGCAGAGCCGTTCTTTCACTTTCAGCCTCAACATAAACTTCTGATGCTATGAAGAGAATAACCTACCTTGCAAGCGTATTGCTGCTCCTTTGCAGTTGCACCAAATACCTGGACATCAAGCCCTTCGGCCAGACCATCCCGAAGACGGCAGAGGAGTTTTCGGCCCTGCTCCAGGCCCATCTTGAAAACATAGACCACGGCGAGCAGTACATCATCGGCAACATCTCCACAGTCTGCGACCTGGAAGCCTACGCCGACAATCTGGAAGCCAACCTCACGACCTATCCGGGCGGAAATTACATTCCCATTTACGTGGGCACCCACCTGTCCAAGAAGCAGTTGCTCTATTCCAACCTCTATTCTGCAATCCGGGACTGCAACATAATCATAGGCTATCTTGAAGAGAGGACAGGCAGCAAAAGCCGGGATGTACTCGGCACTGCATTCGCCATCAGGGGAATCTGCTACTACAACCTGCTGAGGAATTTCTGCGAGCCCTGCTACGGCAATCTCCAGGGATACGGTGTGCCGATTGTGACCGAGTTCGATATGGAGGCCAAGCCCCTGCGTTCCACCATTGCCCAGACTGCGGCCCAGGCGGATGCGGATTTGAGGACAGCCATCGACTACGACATATCAGACAAGGCCTACCGTTTCAACAGCGATATTATGAAGGCCTATCTGGCACGTCTGCATTTCTGGCTCGGAGATTGGGCAAAGGCAAAGTCCTATGCCAGCGAAGTGCTTGCTGCACATCCGCTTGTGGGGGCAGATGCATTCAAGTCAATGATGGAGAACGAAGTCGCCGCCACAGGCAATATCATCTTCAAAAGCTGCATAATCCTGAACTCCAGCGACCGTCTGGGCTATAACGGCAGCAAGTCTTCCCTTTCTTCCCGCCCTGTCAGCAAAACATTCGTGAATCTGTTCGCCGAGAAAGAGCAGGATGTCCGATATGGCTTGAGTTTCAACCGCAAGAGGAGTTTCACCAAGAATGTCTTCGCCTGCATCAGAAGTGCGGAAATGCAGCTCATCGTGGCGGAATGTCTCTATCACGAAGGCGAGCACGAAGCAGCGCTTGAAGCTCTCAACGAATTGAGAATCAGGAGGAATATCCCCGCATTGAATATGGAATCACTGCCTGCGGTCAACAGTTCCGACCTTATTGTATGCGATGCCACAGGTGCCGCCCTGACTCCTCTCTGCTACGCCATACTTGCAGAAAGACGCAAGGAACTGTTTATGGAGGGCGACCGCTGGTATGAACTCAAACGCAACGGACGGCCGGTCTTCTGGTCTGCAAAGCAGGGAAGGAAATATACTACCGAAAAATTTATGTACACCTTCCCTCTGCCCATCAGCGATGTGGAACTTATTGAAGGATTAAAACAGAATCAAGGATATGAAAAGACAAAATAAATCATTTATATTTGCTGCGGCAATCAGTCTCTGCCTATGTTCCTGCGGTCAGCCAAACGAATTGCCGCCACTGAACGATGGCTATGCAACGGAGTTCGTACTCCCCGACCCTGTGGCACTCACTCAGGAAGAGAGGGATTATATAGATGCCCTGGAGAAGGAATACGAAGAGGCGACGACCGTATCGGGAAACTGAAAGCCTTCGAACATTTGAACTTTTTAACAACAAGTGTATATGAAAAAGTGTTTTGCAATCGCAGTTGCTGCATTGACAGTCTTTGCAGCCTGCACCAAAGAAGGAGGTGTTAAGACTCCTTCGGTCAGCTTTGAAACCGCTCTGCCACTGACAGTTGACGGAGCATCAGTACTTTCAATAAAGGTGAGCGACTACAGCGGAAGCGAGGCAGTCACAGTGCCTGTGACATTCGCCGGAGACGCAGAAAAGGACAAGGATTACACGGTTTCAGCCGAGGCATTCGTAATCGGAGGAAGCGAGCCTGTCACCAGCATCACCGTCACCCCGGTAGTTTACGGAAGCAAGAAGAGCGTCACCGCAAGTCTCGAAGTACCGGAGGGATTCACTGCGGGCAGCTATGTTTCCTGCACATTCCCGCTCAGCGATGCTGTGGCAAGGTGCTCATTTGCCACAAAGAAGGCTACTCTCGGAGACCGTGTGGCAATTGAAGTTAACCTTATTGACAATGCAGACAAGCCATACAGCGTTCAGAACGCCACCACAATTGCAGTTGAAGTAGATACTGAAAAATCAACCGCAGTGGAAGGCACAGACTTCCGTTTCAAGGACGAAAACAAAGCAGTTGTTTTCGATGCCATGAGCAGCACGGGAAAAGTTGAAATCGAGTATATCGAAACAGAAGACAATGCAGGCAAGCTGGTGGTCCTGAAACTCGTTCCGGACAGCAAGTTCGAACTGGGACAGTACGCTGAAGTGAGCGTAGACCTCATAGGTTCCTATCTCACGAAACTCAACGGAACCTGGAAAATCAACGAGCTCAAGACGACTGCCGAATCCCTGGAGGCTTCTATGTATTACACTACATACAACTCAAAAACCTTCGAGGAGTGCTATGCAGGATTTCCGGAATTCAATGCAAATGACAGTTTCAGTTTCGATTTTGAGACGGGACTGTTCATACCGGCATTCGAATCCACCTTCAAGAATTACTATATAGGCGAGAGCACATTCAGCCTGGGAGATGAAATTGAATTGCCTATGGACAACAACTGGCCTCCGACAATGATGGCATCCAAGATAGTTATTCTGGACAATGTGAACAGGTATTTCTCCGACAGTGAATTCAGTGAGGACAAGGAAGGATATGTAGCTTTCAGTTTCTCTACGGACGAAAACGGTTCCGAACTTCTCTATATGATGACAATCGACTTTGAGTCACATACTTTCCTCAAGGACGAATTGCCGTCTATGTATCCCACTCCGCTTGTAAAGCCATATTTGGGATCCTTCACCGACACTTTCCTCATCGCCACATTCAAAAGAGCCGAGTAATCAACAGAACATAAACCCGATGGCGGCAGGCGGACAGCTTGCCGCCATTATTTTATGTCCTCCAGCAGCACCATGAAGCCCTTTCTGAAGAATTCTCCCCAGCTTTTGCATAGACCTTATTCATTGCCTTTTTGACGTTTCTCTGGTAGCCTCGCTATCAATGAGCGGACAAAAAGTCATAAGTATTATAATGAACAAACTGCAAAAATATTTTAATTTGTTTAGTATAAACAACAAAATTTAATTACCTTTGCGTTTGTAAGAACTGGATACAATGGATTTGATTTCAAGACCAAATTATTACTCCAAGCTGGAGAAACTGCTCGGAAAAGGTGTGCTGATTGTACTCACCGGTCAGCGCCGTGTGGGCAAAAGTTATGTAATGAGGGAACTCGTGGTTCGCAAGCAGGAAGAACCTGGCTCCAACGTGGTTTACATTGACAAGGAGAAGACGGCCTTTGACACGATAGCTTCCTACAAAGACCTTGTGGCATATGTAGATGAGAGGCTGGACAAATCAAAGCACAACTACCTTTTGATTGATGAAGTTCAGGAAATTGCAGAGTTCGAGCGCGGTCTGCGAAACTACTACAATGAACCCTATATCGACATAGTTGTAACCGGCAGTAACTCTGACATCCTTTCCAGCGACCTCGGCACGATGTTGTCGGGCAGGTATGTAGAGATACTCATACAAGGACTGAGCTATCCGGAGTTTCTGGAATTCCATGGCTTGGATGATGGCGAGTCTGCTATAAACAAGTACATTAATTATGGCGGTCTTCCCGGACTGCGTCCGTTCGGACTGGATAATCCTGAGATCATAAGCGACTATATTCAGGGCATCTATAATACCATTCTTGTCAAAGACATCATCCGCCGTAAGAAGGTTCGAAATGTGCCCTTCCTTGAAAACCTTATTCGCTTTATCACCGACAATATAGGAAAACCGATGTCTGCCACGCGCATCCAGAACTATATGACATCCAACGAGAGCGAGGTATCAAAGAATCTGATTCTCAAGTATATGAAGGCGGTTACTGAGACTTACCTTGCATCGGCAGTCTCCCGATATGACATTCACGGGAAAAAGTTGCTTGAAACCAATGACAAGTTTTATTTTGGGGATGTGGGCATCCGGAACTTCATTGTCGGCGGCCGCCGGGCTAATGATATTGAGAAGATTGTGGAGAACCTGGTATATCAACAAATGGTACGCTTGGGCTACGAGGTTAAGGTTGGACAACTATACAACACTGAAATCGACTTCGTCGGGACAAAGGGGAATGAGGTTGTTTACGTCCAGGCAGCCTACCTTATTACAGAAGAAAAGACTTTCAACCGAGAATTTGGGAACCTCATGTCTGTCAAAGATAACTACCCCAAATACGTCATATCTATGACACCTTATATGGATTCATCAAAATGGGAAGGAATTATTCATATTCCTTTTGCCGTTTTTCTAAAGGAAGGTTTCATCAAAGGATATAGGGGCTGACCAAAAGCCTTTTGTCCATCTCCGATGGCGGCAGGCGGACAGTTTGCCGCCATTATTTGATGTCCTCCAGCAGCACCAGCTTGTGAGCCAGAGCATAGATGACAAAGCCGGCGGAAGTGTGGATATCCAGTTTAGAGGAAATGTTGCGGCGATGGGTTGAAACAGTATTGACCGAGACATAGAGCTGTTCGGCTATTTCCTTGTTGCTCATACCCTTGGCCACACATATCAACACATCCTTCTCCCTGTCACTGAGAAGCGGCAGGGAATTGTTTTCTTCTATGGATTCTCTGTAATTCACGTCTGAAGTGCATTTCAGGCGGGATTCGGCTTCCTTCACGGCCGGGATGAACAGTTCATCTTCAATGCGGCAATGCAGGTTCAGGTCTTCCTCCGTATTGATGATATCCAGCAGCACATTGCTCAGCAGCCAGGTGTTGTTCTGCGGACTGTAGCGTATGATTATGTCCTTGAGGTCCTTCACTTTGGCATTGATGGCCGGGTGCTTTCCGCTGAAGTCGTCAATGCAGAAAGTCCGGCAGAGCACCCCGTGGAGCAGGCTGTCCACATAGGTGAACGATAGTATTCGTGTGAACTATCCCGACCGCTATGCCTCCTCGCCTTTGCCAGCGTCCTTTTCACCTATTTCGGCGTGAATTACCTCCTTGGCGGGTTGCACAGTTACGCTTAGAATTAATCTCAAGGTTGCTGTCAGATTCGCCCTCACATTTAATTGGATGCAACGATATACGAGCAGTACTTATTGAGCAAATTTGACAGCGGAAGATCGCCTTTCTGGAATCTCTCTGCATCGAGCTTCAGAATCCTCTCGCTTACAGGCTTCTTGCCTTTGTACAATGCCTTGAGATAGTGAACGCCATTCTCTTCGATTATGTTCACATCAGTGAAGAATTGTGTGAGGTTCTCTGCATCATAGACGATGGAATAGCTTGGTCGCTTTGCTCCTGGGATGTCCTCTATCAAGATGTTCTTGTCCAAAAGGTCTTGAATGTCGCGAATTGCTGTGTCCTTGGAGCACTTTGCCAAAGTTGACCATGTCTTTGACGTAATCTTTGACTCGTAGCCATCGAGGAAAAGATTGAGTATCTGTACCTGGCGTTCTGTCATCGGTACTGACGATGCCTTCTGCCAAAAGAAACTCTTGTTGAGGACCGTTGTCACGATGGTTTCAGCTTCATCGAGGGCTTCAACCAACTTCTGCATGTACCACACCAGCCATTCGGTAATGTCACCATCACCATGCTGCATTCTTTCCAGGATGTCATAGTAGTGGTTCTTGTCTTTGTTGATCTGCGAAGAAACATTGTAGAAGCGGAACTCAGTCTTTTCACCACGTGCCAAAAGCATATCGGAGAGAATACGTGCCAATCTGCCATTGCCATCCTCGAAAGGGTGAATGCTAACAAACCAGAAATGGGCAACCGCAGAACGTATGATGCTGCTCACTGGCTCGTCCGCATCGAACCATGAGAGAAACTTCTGCATTTCTCCTTCTACACGCTCAGGCGAAGGCGCAATGTAGTAAATCTTCTCACGTCCAAACATTCCGCTGATAATGTGTTCCTCGTTCGTGCGGTACTGACCAACTTCAATCTGACTACCTTCACTGTAGCCTGCAGGGAAGAATGCAGCTTGCCATGCACATAATTTCTCTTTACTGAGAAAACTGTCATAGTGCTGCATTGCTTCGAGCATCACACCAACGACCGAGTCAACATAGTGCGAAGATGCAGTATATTTCACGTTCTCTATTCCAAGTTTCCTGGCAATGGAGGAACGCACCTGATCCATATTCATGCGTATGCCTTCTATCTCTGAGGAGTACACCACATCGTGAGTCAGGTTCTCTGCCATGGCTCTTAACTTGCTGTCAAAGCCAAGCGAACTCAACCTGCCATAAAGGAATCCCTGCTTACGGCATACTACATCTTGAAGGAACGACACCTGCGAAGCATCCCAACGGAAGTTTGTCCAATTATCTCTTTCGTGAATATACATACTCTACACAATGCCTTTTGTCGCAAATTCTGCGACAAAATTAC
>JALFCH010000139.1 GCA_022771245.1 Rikenellaceae bacterium
GCCCATTCGAGATAATTCGTCGGGGAGTCTCCGAGGTTCGTCGCCACGGCGCGTCCGGAAGCCCCCTCGACAGGGATGTACTTCACGCCCGTCCCGCGTATTGCGGTAAAGTCCGGACAATAGCCCCACTCCGCCTCATAGAGGACAGGTTCAATCCGCTTACCCTCTACCTTAAGAATCTTCGCTGTGTGAGGCTGAAGTGTCATCTCTATGACTTTGCACGACGCAAGGTTGGATCTCAGGTTGAGGTCGCGCACCTTCATATCCCCGGCGAACTCCAGCACGTCGGCCGGCACGCTGAACGAGGCAGCCGAGTCTGAAGGGTTATAGAGCGCGACGGCCCTCGTACCTCCGTGACGACGCAGGATATCCTTCGCGAAGACATAGGTCTCACCTTCGTGCTGAACCACATGGGCCTGAAGCCCGAGCGGGTCCTGATTCACGGCAATCAATTCCGGGTTGGTGATTATCCGCATAGTCTCCTCCGGAATGTACTCTATGTCACAGCCCAGAAGCAGCGGTGAGCTCATTATGCACCACATCCCGAAATGCGCCTCCTCCTCGGCATAGCTAAGTCCGAGCCCGTCTTCCCAGAACGGAGAAGGCTTGATGTTGTAGCCTACCGCGAGCATATCCATGTCGTTGTAGTGCCCGTCATGTGCATAAGCTGACAGATAGAGATTTTTCTCCACGATGTACCGGACCGAAGACCAGACGGGACGTATGTCCCCCGAAATCCGCCACGAGTCTGCAAGCTTCTCAACCCATGTCCCCGGATAATCCCAGCGGCATACATTGATGTCGATGTGCCTGCCCGCCACACTGTCAATCACCTGACGGATTTCCTCATAGCGGTTCCTTTCCTCAAGACGGCGATTAATGCCACCGCAGTAGTCAATCTTGATGAAGTCGAAGTTCCAGTTGTTGAAATACTGGTCAGCGTCCTGAACATCGTGCATCCAGAGACCCGCACCAATCCCGTTCAGGTCCTTGTTGTAGCTCGACCCGCAGGTGTTGTCTCCGGCGTCGGAATAGATTCCGGCCTTCAGGCCGAGAGAGTGGATGTGGTCGGAGATGGAGCGCATCTGCGCTGAGCCACCCGGAAACCTCTGCGGATGCGGAATCATATAACCACGCTGGTCGCGGTAGCCGAAAAATCCGTCATCGATGTTGACGTTTCCGTAACCGGCGTCCTTAAGTCCACGTTTGACGATAAGGTCGGCCTGATGAATGATTATGGAGTCGGAAATATCGACCATATAGGCATTCCACGAGCTCCAGCCCATAAGAGGAGGCTTCACTGCCTGCGGCTGACGAGAGGTGCAGGACACGATGAGTGCGAAGACGATGAAAATGGGATATATTTTCTTCATATATTCTTGATATGCAGCTCATTCTCAACAAGAGAGATGATTCGATTTACTACTTATAGCTTTTTTCGATGTTCCGATAAGTTTCCTCGTCGACATGGATGATGCAACCGTGGCGGCCGTCCTTCGGAGGATAGAAGCCAGTCGCATCCTTCCACGGTGCGCCCTGAATCGCCACGGCCTCACGCATCTCATAGACATGCTCGCCATAATTCTCGTAGTAGAGCCTAAATTTGCCCTCCGGAGTGAGGATTATAATCGGGGCTTCGCGCCAGTTCGGACTTATGGAAGGCCCGGGGTTGGAGTAAGGGCCGAGCAGATTGTCCGACGAGGCAATCCTTATGGACTTGTGGGTCTTAGGAGCCTTGTCCTCCCAGCGTTCGTCCTTCACAATGGCATAATACTTACCGTTGAACTTTCTGATTATCACATCAATGAGTGCGATATCGGAATCAGCACCGGTAAAATAAATCGGGGCAAGGTCACCGCCATCCTGGGCCGCGAAGAGGCGTTTCGGCCTCGTGAAATTCACGAAATCCTCGGTCAGAATATAGCAGGTCTTCATGGTCTCCCAATTTTTTCTATCGTACATGTTACGCTCTTCATCGGTCTTAGCCTCCTGCCTTTTCCTGTAATACTCGCCGGCATGCCAAGTGATGATGAACTGGTGGCTGTCCTCATCATAGAACATTTTCGGCGCTCCAACGAAGGGGATCTCATTATATACGCCAAGATGATCCACGACAAACTTCTCACCGTCGAGAACTTTATTCTTCCATACGACGAGGTCTGTCGTGTGCCAGAGCACCAACGACTCTTTCGACGATCCACGCACCACTCCTATCATATACCACCTTCTGTCAGCATTCCCGAACACGTCCGGTCCTTCGCAGATGTCAGGATGGCCATAATAGCTCTCAAGAATAATCTTGCCACCATTCAGCGTCTTCCAACTGAGCCCGTCACGGGAAATCGAGTAGAACAGCGAGCCGTAGTTCGCGTTGGTCATGTGCGCGAAGAGGTAGCCACCCTGCCCTTCCTCTACGGAAGGCTTGTCCACCGGTTTGGTATTGTCGGAGCCATCATTTTCTCTCGTGCAGCCGGCAAGAAGAACCGTTCCTCCAGCGGCAAAAGCAAGGTGCAGAGCCACTGTGCACAAGAGTACCTTACCTAAAAATGTTCTTATAATTTCCATTGTGTATTTACTTCTTTCGCATTATTCCACATTAGCGGTATTCTCTTGCACAATGCCATCGACATAAATCTCAGCAATTTCGCAAGGAGTGTTGCCGCGGTAGCCCCTGGTCGGGCGAATCTTCAGATAGCGTCCTGTCCTATCGGCCTTGCTTACAGTCTCCGGAACGTCGTACCAAAATATTCCGGTCTCCTTAGGAATCTCAGTCGCTTTCAGGACAAGCTTCCAGTCATTTTCATCGTTAGCTGTGTTGTAGTTCGCAAGATTTCCTCCTTCATTTTTGCTCTTGAAATTCCATTTAGTTCCGACATAAAACTCACATTCACGGAGATCGTGGTTGTAAGGCCAGGCAAAAGGAGACTTTCCGATGCCGACACGCCCGATTTCAATAGGTTTCTGGAAATCAATCACAAAAACAATATTAGGCATGTTGCGATGCCTGTTCTCGCCGATAAGAATACTCCAAGCAAGACCGCTCCACTCATAATTATAATCATCCTCTTCCGCACCGACAAGAGGCCGCTCCCACGGATTAACCCATTCGGAGGTCAAGTCACCGTCATACATTTTCTCCGCACGCATATTCTCATCCTGATAGTAACTATTCACGAACTTCACAAGATGATACCAGCTCGTCTTGTCAGCAATCTCCATCACAACCCGTGTAGCTTTATCAAGATTGAGGCCGAGAGGATATATCCCATTGCGATCAAATGTCCTTGCAGTAGACAGATTGAACACATAATAGGCCTTGTCCGTCCTAACCTTCACCTTTCCGGTGTATGTTCCAGGAGCCACGACCATCCTCACAGAGCCGGAATGGTCTTTGTCCGTGCCCACCACGGCGTCAGACTCCGTCCTCGCCACATTTGTCACAGGCGTGGCGAATTCGCCTTCAGCCCTCTCGGAGGTGAGATCTATGGCAAGCGTTTTCTCATTATCCGGGTTGACATTCTGCACATTTATTTTGAATTCGCCGACGATGTTCTTGTCCGCCTCGAAAATCACATCCCGGACAATCTCGCCCTGATATGTTGTCGAAAATACCCGGAACTCAAGCAGTGCACCGAGATTGAGGAACTTCACCTCTTGGAGCTGATTGTCTTGCCCCACAAGCATATCCTTTGTAAAAGTGAAAGGCACGCTCACCATCGGCATCGCAGTTCCGCCAAACTTGCCTTCCTTATGGGTCTGCACAAGTGGAATTGTTATGCTCTGCATCGGATCAGCCTTGACAGGTTCCCGCCGGTCAGTTCCCTCATCTTTAGGGAGTACACGCGGAGATACAACGTATATACGGTCACCGGCCTTCATCTGATGATTTGTAGTAAACCCGAAAATCGGACGTGGATTGGTTGTCTGTATTAATGTCCTCTGGGTTTCGACAATCCCCTCACCTTGTTTTTCCAGCGAAAATCCGAGATAGTCATCTTTTTCAAAAACGAGATGGTCATCGTTCATATTTGACTTAACGGACGGAAGTTCCTCGTTCACTACCGCAAATCTGTATGTATATGACGGATTTTCCTCAATTCCCGCAACCTTCGAGCATGAAACAGCAGTCATGGCTACAATCACTGCAGTGGCGGCAAAAATTATGTTTTTCATGGCTATTTTCTCCTTCAATTATAGTTCATAATACTGGTTTGTACTTAAGATTTCGGTTCCGTCAGTCTCATCGAAACGGCTGTCCGATTCTGCAAATCCCGATTCTGTCAAGACGCACTCCACAACAACTGTCGGAGAGTCATAATTCCTCCCACAGAGGTTAAATTTTTCTGATTTCATATTCATTTGTTTAGATGTTATTATGTGTTATTCTTCTCAATCAAAGGCACTTTATTTATTCGGTTTTTTCATTTTACCGGATAGCCATCGATGGACACAAGCTCGCTGACATAGAACTCGGCGATGTTCAAGGCCCTCTTATCAGGATGCGACAGTTCAATCGGACGTATCTTCACATAGCGTCCCTTCACCGCTGTCTGCACATGCGACCAATATTCCTTGACCGGCCAGTCCGTCTCGATGGTAGTGAAAAGCTTCCAATCATTTCCTTCATCGAGAGTGTTATAATTGGCGATGCTGCCACCGTCCTGCACGGTCTTAAATACGAAGGCCGACTCCGCATAAACCTCGCATCTCTTAACCTTCCGCTCGTTCTCTTGGGTCGATTGCAGGATTCCTGCGCCGCCGAGATTGTATTCGCGTCCCAGATCTATCACCATAATGATATTAGGGACCTCACGACTTCCATGGAACAGAGTAGGAACAATCGAATGCAGATTCTTGTCGGCAGGGTCATAATCATAGTCATCCCATGACGGATTGGAGCTGTCCCCATTCCATTGCGTTCCCCATGTGGTCTCCGGTCTTCCGTCAAAGGCATAAGTGGCAAACCACTGCAAATCAAGCGTTGCCCCATACCAATGTTCCTGTGAATTGACATAGAGGAGTTTCCAGTCCGTGCGGTCAACTGTACGGTAGACATACTTCGGATTGGTAACAACAAGATAGCGGACTTCCTCTGAAACTCCGACCGGGAATGAGGCGGCGTCAAACTTTAGCGGAAGAAGATAGGTCTCGTCAGAGTTCAGACCTTCACGGCTCAGATGCAGCCTGCCTTTCACTATTTCCTTTTTGGCTTCGACGTTAATACCGTCAACACCGTCAAAAGACCACGAAGACTTAGGAAGCAGTTTGTAGGAAGTGGAATTCTTGCTGTTGTACTCATCCACCAGCGTCTCAAGCCCTTCCTTAACAATCTTTCCGACAAAGGGGGAGAGATTGCTTTCGCTGTACTCGACCTTGGCCTCTATGTCACAATCCATCTCCCTCAGAGAAATCTCCTCGCAGATGTCGGAGCGGTCCGGCCAGACGACCTTCGGCCCGTTGATGTCAAACTTCCAGAGAATCGCGCTGCTTGAGGTGTTCACAGTGTCAGTTTCACTGCGGAGAACCACCGGAAGCACAAGTGTCTTGCCCTTAGCTTTCAGGGCCTGATTATAAATGTTTTCAGGAGAGAAAGTTATTGGGATATAGCGGCTGCGTGTCCTGCCTTCGAGAACGATGTCGTCCCCGCCTGTTATCGAATATGACTCCGAAGCAATTATCTCAATGCTCCCGCCATCATACCCGAAAGTCTCACACGCCTTTTCGAGTTCCATGACCTCAATCCTCGCGAATGCGTCGTTGTCGGGGTTGCCACCGCCCTTGAGGACAAGAATCGAGTCCTTGTATTCCTTGACGGTGTTTCCGCTGCGCAGTTCCCTCACACCGCTGTTCTTGAGCGACAGGATGCGGTTGTACTTGTCTGGGAAGAGCTTGTAGTCCTCATTGCAGGAGAGGAGGAGCAGTGCGCATAATGTGGTGATTACTAATAATACTCTTTTCATCGCTGTTATTCGTTTCAATGTTCTCTCATCAATATCCAGGAGCCTGGACCATGTTAGGATTGGAATAGACCTCATTGTTTGAGACCGGCAGCAGGAACATCCTGTCGTTCCAGCTGAACGGCTGGCTTATATCAACCACTTCGTTGAATGATGCGAAGGACGGGGAGGTCTGGACTGCATTGAGTCCTTTCCAATTGCCGGAGGAAAGCCTCTCGCGTCCCTGAAGATAGCGACGCAGGTCGTAGTAACGGTATCCCTCAAGGTAGCACTCGACAAAGCGCTCGTCCATCACGGCTTGAAGCACGGTCTTGCCCTTCTCCGCAAGCAGAGCCTCAGTCCACGGGGTTATGCCAGCGCGATTGCGTACCTTGTTCATATAAACTATGGCCTCAGCCTCGTTGCCGCATTGCGCTTCGCACTCAGCGAGCGAAAGATACATCTCCGCAAGGCGGACAATCGGGACAGGAGTTTTACAGGAGGCGTAGTTGTTGTTCCAGCCCGTACCTATATACTGGAAGTTCGGATGAACCCACTTCTTGTTGAGCCAGCCCGTCACGACATAGTTTCTCGTGCCCCAGATGGCAGCATCATAACCGGTCTTCGTGTTGTTCCTCATTTCACAATAGAGCGGGCTTCCCGCCGCAATCTTCGTCGAATATTCGTCCCCGTCAAAAGATATTGCGGCATAATAGCGCGGCTCGCGACGGACATTGATCTTCGTTATGTCAGGATTCGTGAGCCCAGCGGAGGTGTGGTACTCCGATTCTGGCCAGAAAGACGGATCGTCTTCGGGAAGGAAGCCGTTCTGAGTGAAGAAATGCTCCACTGTGTAGAGTGTCGGCGAGAGTCCGCCCCAGCCTCCTACATTAGCACCAGTATCGTTTCTGAGCACCCAATGAGGAATAGAGGACATAAAGGTATTGTTGACATCGATGCCGCCCTGCACTACAAATCCCCAGACAGTCTCTGTGTTACCATCATTCGGAGAGGAGCACGTCACATATCTCATGAGTACCACCTGCTTCTGAAAAGCCTCCGCCTCAGCGCCCGAACCAAGCCCCGGAATCACAGGAAGACCGATTTTCTGGTTCTCGCGCAGAGTCTCGGAATCCTCAAGCGAGAACAACTCCGCTCCGGCAGCCTCTGCAGCCTTGACTGCCTCCTCCATGGCGTCGCGTGCCTTTTCCCATTTCGTCTTATCAAACTCATGACTCACGAGTTCCTTTCCGTAGCCCGGAGTCTCGTACGCGATATTCTTCCATGCCCTATCCGGAAAACTTCCGTTCCACAGAGGAGATGCCGCAAGTACGAGCGCCCTCGCCTTCAAAGCCTTACACGCGACAGATGTGGCGCGACCGTAAAACGATGAGTTTGCATAACTTATAGGCAGCCCTTCCGCAGCCTCGTCAAACAGGTCACAAATATACTTCACGCAGTAGTCAAAATGCGAACGTCCCGGAAATTCGGACTTAGGCGTATCCGAATCGATGAACTTGTCAACAATCGGAATCGGCCCGAAGAGCGAAAGAAGTCGCAGATGGTAGTAGGCCTTGAGGAACTTGACCTCACAGATGAACTGCTCGCGCAAGTTCGGATTGAGCTGTGGATTGTGTTCGTCAATCAGTTTGAGGAAAAGGTTGCAGTAGCCGATTCCGTCATACCATATTTTCCAAACATATCCGTTGTCCCCGTTTATGGAAGACGGAGTTATGGCACCCCACTGTACCCTTGAACCGTAGTTTTCCCATTCCTGAGGGGTTACGTATTCATCGGCACGCATATCGAGGTTTGACGAAAGCTGCATGCTCGCATAATTCTGCGCATAGGAGTAGCAGGAATAGAGCATCTTTGTCGTGGTCGCCTCATCGACCATCATGTCATCGAAATCCGGCTGCTCCGGAGGAACGACATCAAGGTAACGGCAGGAAGCCACGGCAATTACCGCAAACGCGGACAATATTCTTCTTATATTGATTTTCATGACTATGATTTTACAAATTGAACTGCAGGCCGATGTTAAATGTCCGCTGGAGCGGGTAGGAATTGAAGCTGAGCTCCGGATCCCAATACTTGAACTTCGACCACACGGCAAGATTATCCGCACTGAAATAAAGTCTGAACCACTTTAGCCTGTAGCCTATCTCCAGAGTCTTGAAGCGGAGGAAACTACCATCCCTCATCCACCAACTGCTCGGCTGGTTATTGTTGGAAATTTGAGTGGAAAGTGTTCCGAGACGAGGATAGAGGACATTTGAGTTGTCAGCGCCCTCGCTCCAGTGACTGTCCGCAATCCACTTCATCAGGTTGTTGTCATTGGAATCGTTCGCGCAGAATGGATACATCCCTGTGAGCATTATGTTTCTCTTCGCGGAACCGTTGAAGAATACACTCACGTCGAGATCCTTCCACTGCACGCTGATTCCGAAGCCGTACTGGATTCTAGGCATATTTCCGTAAGGCGAGAGCATGACCTGATCCTCGGCAGTAATCTTGTTATCACCATTGATGTCTCGGTAGCGGATGTCACCAGGCATGATGGTGCTGCCGAAGATGCTCTGGTCCGGGCTCGCATCAATCTCCGCCTGGCTTTCGAAGAGCCCGTCAGCGATATATCCCCTCATCGCGTCAAGCGGCTTTCCAGTCTGTGTCTGCCAAACGTAAGGATAGTCCGGTTCGTCTACATAGACATACTTGTTTCTCGAATATGTCCAATTAGCCCTCGCATCTATAAACCAGTCCTTGTTTATCTGTTTGGTCCAATTTGCGCTGAACTCGAAGCCCATATTGTCGACCTTTCCGACGTTCGCCCAAGGAATCGCGTTCTGATAGCCGAGCACCGACGGGAACGATGCTCTCTTCATAAGAATACGGTCGCGCTTGCTACTGAACCAGTCGAATGTGAAGTTGAACTGATTGAAAAGCTGAAGGTCCACGCCGATGTCAAACTCGGTCGCCCTCTCCCAGCTGGCATTGGAAACCGGATACGAGTTCACCATAGGGCCCTGCTGACTTAATCCACCGGTGACACCAGACTCGAAACTTCCTCCACCGTTCATGTTGACATTACTGAGATAGAGATAATGAGGCGCGCCGGCGTAGAGCCCGGTCTCGTCGCTTCCGACAAGTCCATATGACGACCTCAGCTTGAAATAGTTCACGACATCGATTATAGGAGTCCAGAATTTCTCGTTGCTCGCCACCCATCCGAGCGACATCGCCGGAAAGAATTCATAGCGCTTACCCGCATCCAGACGCTCCGTACCATTGTAGCCGAAGTTAAACTCGGCGAGGTAACGATTGGCATAGTCGTAGGTTGCACGGCCGGAAAATCCCTGATTGCGCTGCGGAAGCACGGAGCTGATGTACTGACGCATCATGTACATCGCCATGGCCGTCACATTGTGTTTTCCGAACGAGCGCGCATAGTTGAGCCTCGCATCAAGGTAGAATACATTATCACTATAGCGAGTCACGTCCGATTGCGAGATGTACTCCGTTCCCTCCTGAAGCTTTGTCGTACTATACTGCTCAGGAAACTCCTCCGAGACGCTAGCCATATCGACGGCATAGAAGAACGGGGTGAGGCTCCGGGTGAAATAGTTCTGCGAGTAGTTGTTGAAGTTCACGAGAGCCGTGAGCGAGAGTCCCTCGGTGATGAAGTCGAACTTCTGGTCGAAGTTAAGGGAAATGTTCAGCTTGTTGGCCCTATTTTCCTTATAGGTATTGAGCATATGTGCATACGGGTTCGTGTAGTAGCGTCCCGCAGACATTATCGCTGAGCCGAAGCGGATATGCTTGTCTCCCTCCTCGGCAGGGAAAGTCGCTGGGAAAGACACTGGGGTATTCTTGAAAATCTGGTAGAAAATGTCACTGGAGCTGACGTTCGGAGACTTCATGTTTGAAATCTGCGCGTTCATCCTCAGGTCAATCTTCGTATATTGCGTAATCTTGTAGCCGATGTTGTTCTGGAATGTGTATGCCCATCGGTTGTAGTTGTTGTCATAGGAATATGCTTTCGGCGTGTTGAGTAGTCCACCGTCATGGTTCATCTGAAGGCTCATGTAATATGTCAGCGCTGAACCGCCGCCCGAAATGTTGACATTCGCCCTCTGGCTCATCGTGAACTTCTTGAACATCAGGTCATACCAGTCTACATTCGGATAGACATACGGGTTTATTCCGCTTGCGGTGTTGGCAATCTGCGCCTCACTGTAACGAGGCGTAGCCGACGGATTTCGGCTCAAGAGCGCCTCATTGTAGGTTTTCATGTAAGTCGGTCCATCGGCATATTCTACCACTCCCACAGGTTGGAGGAAAGATTGCTCGACGGAAGCGTTAACCTTCGCCTTTGTGTTTTCCTTTCCAGACTTTGTCGTGATTATCATGACTCCATTCGCTCCTCTCGCGCCGTAAATCGCCGTGGCCGAAGCATCCTTGAGAATGGAGAAGTTCTCAATCGACTCGGCCGGCAGGTTGTCAAGGTCTCCGGCCGAGATTTCCACGCCGTCGAGAAGGATTAGCGGCGTGGAGCGACCTCCGAATGTGCTTATTCCACGTATGTAGAACTGCGAGGAAGAACCAGGTTCACCACTATTGGTGACGGCTATAACTCCTGAGAGTTTTCCCGCGAGGTTGTTGGTCAAGGAGGAGGATGGTGCCTTGAGAGCATCACCCTTTATAGCGACGATTGAACCTGTCACGGAGACCTTCTTCTGCGTTCCGGCGCCAACGACTATGACTCCTTCAAGTTCATTGGCTGAAGTAAGAGTAATCTCAAGCTCTCCGAGGTTTCCGACACGGAATTCGCGTGGCTGATAACCGACATACGAAACGTCAAGGACCGTGCGGTTGTCACAGCCGTCAATAGTGAACTTTCCGTCAATGTCCGTGATTGCAACATTATCGGAGCCCTTGACAAGAACCGTTGCCCCGATGAGCGGCGCCCTGTCCACTTCATCAATAACAATTCCCTTAACCGAGCGTTTGTCATCGTCTTTCTTCTGCTCACCGGAATTTTTCTTGAGTACGATTTCCTTGTCCTGGACACGCCATGTGATTGCTGTTCCAGTAAAGAGACTTTCAAGAACCGTCTCTATCGCTCCGGAGACATTAATATTACGACTTCCGATTCCTATAAGGTCATCAGAATTGTAAAAGAAAGAATAGTCAGTCTCCTTCTGAATCTGTAAGATTGCCTGTTCCACCGTCATTTGTCCGCGCAGACTCACCTGTGCCGATGTCACAAGGCACGAGGCAAACGATAGAATGGCAACAGCCAGCGCCCTGATGACGCGGATGTGGTTTGATTTTACTGTCATAATTTTGAGGTTATCAGTAATAATATATTGGATTATTTATGAATCAGGTAGTTATCCCCGCTCTTGTCATAATCAAGATCAAGCATGAAACAGAGTTTGTCCAGCACACTTCCCGGTGTCTCTGAGTGCATTATTTTTCCGTTCACCCGCTGCCCGTTCCCGATTGATGGTTCCGTTGTGACATTAATTGACCAGTTCCAGCAGATAAATTCGACAATATCTCCAAGCGATGCGTTCTCTATGATATAGTTTCCGTCTTTCCATGAAATCCCATTGAAAAACGGTGCAGTGCTGATTGTAGAAGCCTCCGGACTGAAGGCAAGACGGTTTGACGGAGTGAGAGAGACTTTCTGCCCGGTTGTCTCCGCGACGAAATCAACGGCACCAGAATAAAGCGTAACATAAACGATGTCGTCCCCACTCCAGTTCACGGAGAATGAGGTGCCCTTCACTTCGATGTAAGAATCGTACAACTTGACGATGAAGTTCTGTCCACTTTCCTTCTTAGTCACATCAAATACAGCATTTCCGGAGAGTGAGACAACGCGAGAATTCGTCATATCCTCCGGATAGGTGACCGAACTGCCGGCATCAAGCCAGACACGTGAGCCGTCAGGAAGCTCCAGACAGTCGTTCACCTCAGCCACATAGACAATCTGCTGTGGGACAAGTTCTTTCTGCGCGGCATCTCTGTCCGACCAGAGGAACATTCCAAAGGCAGTTAGACAGGCTGCCGTCGCTATAACACCGGTAAGCAATTTCCATATTGTCCGGTAGCGGAATCGACTCCTGTCAATATTCTTCCACATCCGCTTGCCGATAGCCTCGTCAGCAGAGTTTTCCACAATAGCGGAGTTCCATTGCTTTCTTGTGTATTCGTCGAAATCCATATTATGTCTATCAAGAAGTTGATACAAATGTTCCAAACAGACATAAATACACAAAAAGAAAGTGCTGCACCACATCGGAACAGCAATTTTCAAGAAAAAATTAAAGATTTAAGAATATGAGGAAGAGAGGCAGGTTAGTCTTGAGAAACTTTAAGGCGAGGTTTATATTGCGTTGCACGCCCTTCTCTGTTATTCCCATAACTCCGGCAATCTCCCTTATGGACATTCCGCTATGCCGGCTCAGAACAAAGGCCTCTCTCTGCCTCGGCGGCAATTCCGTGACAAGTCGCTCAACGGCCTCACGAAGAAATTCGGCATCAATACCTCCCTCTATGTCATGATAAAACTCCGGACCGGCTCCGTCGATGAAGTCAGCAAGCGATTCGGCAGTAAAGGAATGCCGCGCACGGTTGAATATGAGATTGCGTGTGATAATGAAAAGGAATCCGTCAAAGTCTTTGCCAGCATCGACCTTTGTCCGGTTGTCCCATAATCTGATGAACACCTGCTGCACGACTTCTTCTTGTTCATAAGAGTCCTTGATGTACAGTCGCGTGAAAGAAAGCACTTTACGCCAATACCTCTGGTAAAGCGCCTCAAAGGCCGCTCGATCCCCATCTCGGAAACGGGCTATCTCGTTCTTCTGCACATCAGCCATTGCTTGCTTTTATGATAAGGCCGCAAATATAGGCAAAATATTGCATTATATTTCCTCGCGGATGTTGTAGCTGTTGCGGTCTGAGTTGCTGCGGGAAATCATCTCGCCGAGGAAGCCGGTCAGGAACATCTGGGCACCGAGAATCAGGCAAACCAGTGCAAGGTAGAACAGAGGTTGTTCGGTGACTGGTCTGAACACCTGGTAATGTGCCTGCTGTATAAGTTTCTCAATTATCACCCACAGGGTTATTACTCCTCCAAGGAAGAAAGTCACAAGTCCTGTGAAACCGAAAAAGTGCATAGGCTTCTTGCCGAAGGTGCTCAGGAACCACAGCGACAGAAGGTCCAGAAAACCGTTCACGAACCTGTTGACTCCGAACTTGCTCTTTCCGTATTTTCTTTTCTGGTGGTGTACAGGCTTTTCTGTGATTCTGCAGTAGCCGGCGTTTTTGGCAAGGTAAGGGATATAACGGTGCATTTCCCCATAGACCTCAATGCTCTTTACAACTTCATTTTTATATGCCTTGAGGCCGCAGTTCATATCGTGCAGTTTCAGTCCGGTGATTTTTCTCGCCGTTGCATTGTACAGTTTTGAGGGCAAATTTTTCGTGAGCTTATTGTCCTGACGATGCTGTTTCCACCCGGACACAATATCCCAGCCGTCTTCAACCACCATTCTGTACATCTCAGGTATCTCTTCAGGAGAGTCCTGCAGGTCTGCATCCATAGTCACGACCACCCGTCCTTCAGCTGCTTTGAATCCGCAAAACAATGCAGCCGATTTTCCGTAATTTCTTCTGAACGATATGCCTCTGATGCATTTGTCCTTCTCCGCAAGCTCCCTTATGACGGTCCACGAATTGTCAGTACTTCCGTCATCTGTCATAATGATTTCGAACTTGAGCCCCTTTCCGTCCAGAACTGAATGTATCCAGCGCACAAGTTCCCTTAACGACTCTTCCTCATTGTACAGAGAAATGACAATTGACAAATCCTTAGAGTATTCCATAGTCCCCAGATTACTTATCGTTCTTCATCAGTAGTATGATCTTCCTGTTCTTCGGCGCGGAATTCAGCAAAGGGATCGGAATTCGGAATGCTCCTGGCCAGAATGGCGGAAAGAACCAGACCATAGAGAAAACAGTATATGAGATAAGCAAAGAAGGATATGGTCGGCAAATTGCCCTTCACATCCTCCATCGCCTTCAATGTATTGGAATCTAAACTTGAACCATAGATGGACATCGTCATATCATAAGCCTCTTTTATCGCATCCGGATTGATGTAGAGCATATCAGCGAGAATGGTCGCGGAGAAAATCAGTGCCGAAAAAGCGGATGCCAAAATGCCAAGTTTCAAAGTGTGTCCGTTCTTGACACCTTCATACCCAAGCACGAGACGCTTCATAAAATATTTCATCAGAGCTATTGACCCGACAAATTTTGCAATCCAAAGAACCATATTTATTACAGATACGGCAACAGGCGAATTTATCCATTCGGAAATATTTTCTGTAATAAGCAGATATGCGGCTGAAACACAGCCGAGAGCCAGACCTGCCAGTGAGGCAAAATTTGAAATGGCTTTATTGGAAACAGTTTCTTTCATTTGCTTTTTGTCTTATTGTACCGATACTTGTGCAAATATACGCAAAAAATTCGTACCTTTGCCGTCTTGATGTAAAACAGGGGCGGTGTTTGTAGATCGGCCCTAAAAACAAAACAAATTATGATAGACATTACATTTCCAGACGGTAGCGTCAGGTCTTTCGAAGACGGCGTAACCGGTTATCAGATTGCAGAAGGAATCAGCCCGAGGTTTGCGGCTGACGTTTTGGCTATGACCATCAAGACTCCCGGCAGCACAAGGGAGACAGCCTACGATTTGGACAGGCCTCTTCACGAAAATTGCTCCATCGCATTCCATAAATGGGATTCCGAGCAGGCGAAGAGAGTTTTCTGGCATTCTACGGCACACCTTATGGCCCAGGCCCTTGAGAACCTCTATCCGGGTGTGAAATTCGGAATTGGACCGGCTCTTGAAAACGGATTCTACTACGATGTCGATCTTCAGGGACGCCAGATTACCGAGGCAGACCTCAAGACCATAGAAAACAAGATGATGGAGTTTGCAAGGACAAAGGAAGCATTTGTACGCGAAGACGTGTCCAAGGCAGACGCCCTCAAGACCTTCACTGAAAAAGGTGACGAATACAAGGTCGAACTCATCAACGACCTGGAAGACGGTACCATAAGTTTCTACAGCTGCGGCAATTTCACAGACCTATGCAGGGGACCTCACCTTCGTGACACTTCTGTCATCAAGGCAGTGAAACTCACAGCTATAGCGGGTGCCTATTGGAGAGGTGATCAGGAGCGTCATCAACTCACCCGTATCTACGGCATATCTTTCCCGAAGAAATCCCTTCTGGATGAGTATCTCGTCCTTATGGAGGAGGCAAAGAAGAGGGACCACAGGAAAATAGGAAAGGAAATGGAACTCTTCACATTCTCGTCCAAGGTGGGAATGGGACTTCCGTTGTGGTTGCCTAAGGGTGCCGAACTCCGCGCACGTCTCGAGGAATTCCTCAAGAAAGTACAGAAATCCTATGGCTATCTGCCAGTTGTGACTCCGCATATAGGTAACAAGGAACTTTATGTGACTTCCGGCCACTATGCGAAATACGGTAAGGATTCATTCCAGCCGATCCACACTCCGCAGGAAGGTGAGGAGTATCTGCTCAAGCCTATGAACTGCCCTCACCATTGTGAAATCTACCGCAGCAAGCCAAGGTCCTACAAAGACCTGCCTCTGCGTTTCGCTGAGTTCGGTACAGTTTACCGTTATGAGCAAAGCGGTGAGCTTCACGGACTTACAAGGGTGCGCAGCTTTACCCAGGACGATGCTCACCTGTTCTGCCGTCCGGACCAGATAAAGGAAGAGTTCGAGAAGGTGATCGACATCATTCTCTATGTATTCAAGACATTGAACTTCAAAGAGTTTACTGCTCAGATTTCTCTGCGTGACCCTGAGAACCCGACAAAGTACATAGGTTCCGACGAGAACTGGCAGAAGGCTGAGTCTGCAATTATTGAGGCTTCCGCAGAAAAGGGACTGCCTACGGTTGTGGAATATGGAGAGGCTGCTTTCTACGGACCTAAACTGGACTTTATGGTCAAGGATGCCATAGGAAGAAAATGGCAGCTGGGTACCATTCAGGTAGATTATAACCTTCCTGAACGCTTCGGACTGGAGTATGTGGGTGCAGACGGACAGAAGCATCGTCCGGTCATGATTCACAGGGCTCCGTTCGGTTCTCTGGAAAGATTTGTGGCTGTGCTTCTCGAACACACTGCCGGAAAACTGCCTCTATGGCTTGCTCCGGATCAGGTTAACATAGTGCCAGTCAGCGAGAAATATTCAGAATATGCAAAAAAAGTTTGTAATTTGCTGAATAATTCCGATATTCGCGCCTCTATTGACGACCGCAACGAAACGCTCGGCAAGAGAATCAGGGAATCGGAACTCAAGAGAATACCTTTCCTGGTGATTGTCGGTGAAAAAGAAGAGGCCGAAGGTCTCGTTTCAGTGCGCCGTCAAGGAGGAATTGACGAAGGGGCAATGACCATAGATGACTTCATCACATTGGTTTCCAATGAGGTAAAGGCGCAGTTGGCATAGTCCCAGTTCGTTGTGAATTATTAATTATTTAATTTTATAGGAGGATAAACCTATCGCAGCACCATTTAAACCTACTCCGCGCCCTCAGGGTCCGAGACCACAGCAGGGCCGTCCTGTGCAGAATCAGAAAAAGGACGAAGACGGATTGAGAATCAATAACGAGATCAGAGTGCCTCAGGTGAGGCTGGTCGGAGACAATATCGCCGAGCCGGGTATATATCCGATAGCCAAGGCTCTGAAACTCGCTGATGAACTCGAACTTGACCTGGTGGAGATAAGTGCCAAGGCCGACCCTCCTGTGTGCAAAATACTTGACTACCAGAAATATCTGTACCAGCAGAAAAAGAAAGCCAAGGAGATGAAGTCCAATGCTTCCAAGGTGGTCATCAAGGAAATACGCTTCGGTCCGAATACCGATGAGCACGATTTCCAGTTCAAACTGAAGCACGCGATGGAATTCCTTCAGGAAGGAGCCAAGGTGAAGTCTTCAGTCTTCTTCAAGGGAAGGTCCATAGTTTATGCGGACCAGGGAGAGAAACTCCTCCTCCGTTTTGCGGTGGAACTTGAAGAATATGGAAGGGCAGAGCAGATGCCTAAGCTCGAAGGCAAGAGAATGATTATGATGATTGCTCCGCTGCCCAAGAAAAAGTAAAAACGCGCCTTGTGGCGCCAAGTATTTATTATAAACAGTTAAATGATTTAGCTATGCCGAAAATCAAGACCAACTCCGGTTCAAAAAAGCGTTTTGCGCTTACCGGAACGGGAAAAATCAAGAGGAAGCATGCTTACAAAAGCCACATCCTCACAAAGAAGACCAAGAAGCAGAAGAGAAATTTGACTCACATCGGACTGGTTGCCGCTGCTGACCAGAAGAGAGTTAAAGCTTTGTTGGTTCTGTAATTATCATTAATGTCAAACTTGGAATTGCAGTAAGAAAAGCTCCTGAAAGATCGGACACTGCTTCCATAACACAGTTAAATTATGCCAAGATCGGTAAACTCAGTAGCCTCCAGGGCTCGCCGCAAAAAAATTCTCAAGAGAACCCGCGGTAATTTTCTTTCAAGAAAGAATGTCTGGACTGTAGCGAAGAACACCTATGAGAAAGGTCTGACCTACGCTTATCGTGACCGCAAGGCCAAGAAGCGTTCTTTCCGTGCACTTTGGATTCAGAGAATCAATGCTGCCGCACGTCAGTACGGTATGACCTACTCTCAGTTTATGGGCAGAATCGCAAAGCAGAACATCGGTCTCAACCGTAAAGTTCTCGCAGACCTTGCCATGAACAACCCTAAAGCTTTTGAAGCTATAATCAATTCTGTAAAATAGTTTTGTAGAATGAGCCTGAAGGAATTTTTCCACAATCGCTGGGTGAGGTTCGGTTTCTGGGCCGTGCTCTATGTGCTGTGGATAATCTGGCTCGAAAGCTGGTGGTGGTGGACTCTCGGTCTGGTGGCAGGCCTCGCCATTATCTTTGACCTCTGCGTCACCAAGAAAGTCAAATGGCTTTTCTGGAAGAAGGAGTACAAGGAAGGCGAAAAGCACAATGTGGCTTTGGAGTGGCTGGATGCAATCATCTTTGCCGTGGTCGTGGTGACTTTCATCAACATCTTCTTTTTCCAGGCTTTCAAAATTCCTTCATCGTCAATGGAAAGTTCCCTTTATACGGGAGACCATCTTTTCGTCAGCAAACTCTCCTATGGCCCGAGGATGCCTCAAACTCCTCTGACCATACCTTTCACTCACAATGTCATAGGAAGCAAGGAGTCTTATTCCACGGCAATCCAGTGTGACTACAAGAGACTGAAAGGCTTCGGAAGAGTCAAGAGAGGAGACTGTGTGGTGTTCGGATTTCCGAATGGAGACACCGTCCTCACGAAAGCTCCGGCTGAAGACTACTATATGCTCTCAAGGCTTTACGGCCGGGAGAATGTGATCCGGAACTATGGACCTGTGAAGGTCAGGCCTTCAGACAAGAAAGACCATTATGTCAAGAGATGCGTCGCCGTTGCAGGAGACTCATTGCAAATCAAGGACGGAAGGGTCTATGTCAATGGCGAAGCACAGGAAATCCTCCCCGGAATGCAGAGCAGTTTTACGGTGGTCACCAACGGACAGAGATTGAGCGCCAACACGCTTGACCGTTTGGGAATCAACAGAGCTGAATTGTGGTACGATTCCAACTTGCCCGGTTATCCGGCCATTCCTCTGACAGCAGCGATGCTTGAAGAACTGAAATCCAACCGCAATGTCGTTTCGATACAGGAGAATATAGATGTCTATCCACCGGATTTTCCGGACTCATGGAAAACCATCTTCCCGTTCAGCGAGGACTTCCAATGGACAAGGGACAATTTCGGACCGCTTTGGATTCCTTCACAGGGAGCAGAAGTCAGCCTCGACCTTGAAAATCTGCCGCTTTACGAAAGGATTATCACTTCCTACGAAGGCAACGATTTGAAAGTCAGTGAGTCTGGAGAAATTTTCATAAACGGCGAAAAGGTTCAGTCCTACACCTTCAAACAGGATTATTACTTTATGATGGGAGACAACAGGCACAACTCTCTCGACTCCCGGTACTGGGGATTCGTCCCTGAGGACCACGTGGTCGGAAAGCCTGCCTTGATATGGCTCTCACTCGACGGGAACAAGAGTTTTCCCGCAAACATTAGGTGGCGGAGATTTTTCAAACTGCTCTGAAATTTTGCAAATTAGCAATTTTTTCACGACATTTGCAGCCCGCTGAATTTGATAATATTAAAAAAGTATATACAATGGCAAAGGTTTGTCAAGTTACAGGCAGAAAGAGAATGGTCGGCAACAACGTCGCTCACTCCAAACTGCGCACAAAGCGCATATTCGCCCTGAACCTCAAGACCAAGAAGTTCTGGTCTGAGGCAGAACAGAGATTCATCACCCTTAAGGTATCCTGCAAGGGTATGAGGCACATCGAAAAGAACGGTCTCGACGCAGTTGTCAGGGACGCTCAGAAGAAAGGATTCATTGACCTCGTTTAATTGATTCGGAATTATGGCAAAGAAAGCTAAAGGAAATAGGGTGCAGGTGATTCTTGAATGCACCGAACAGAGGGAAAGCGGTGTGCCTGGCATCTCCAGATACATCACTACCAAGAATAAGAAGAACACGACTCAGCGTCTGGAGCGTATGAAATACAATCCGTTCCTTCACAAGGTGACGCTTCACCGTGAAATTAAGTAAGACAGGAGGATTGAACTATGGCAAAGAAAGCAGTCGCAACCTTCGCTGCCGGTAAGGGCGGTAAGAAAATGGTTAGATGCATACGTATGGACAAGTCACCTAAGACTGGTGCGTATGTATTCGATGAGCTTCTCGTTGAGGAGGCTCAGGTCAAGGATTTTTTCGCTAAGAAATAATTCACGACGAAAGTCAGTTTTATCGGGCGGGTATTTTTACCCGTCCTTTTTGTGTTTGGGGATGCCCGCTCGGGGCGGAAGAGACGACAATTCGGGTTGGATAAGTTGTGCCGAATGATTATATTTGCAGGTTTGAAAACTGAAAGCTTATATGGGCATTTTTGACAAGGGAACAAATAAGACCAACAGGGGCTTCTTCGAGAGGCTCTCAAGGGCCATAGTGGGCAAGACCCGCATAGATGACGGGATTCTGGATGCTATGGAAGAGGCTCTCGTAGAGACGGATATGGGCGTGGATACCACTCTCAAACTCATTGATGCGCTTGAGGAAAGAGTGAGCCGGGACCGCTATGTCAAACTTGAGGAACTTACGGCTATGCTCCAGGATGAAATATCGAAACTTCT
>JALFCH010000149.1 GCA_022771245.1 Rikenellaceae bacterium
GAATACCATAGAATTTGTGAAAGCCTATCGGGCGCTGATGGGCACAGAACCCACCCAGTTCAGTTTCCAGGGATATGACATCACCTGCTGGTGTGCAGGTCTCAAGCCTGAAGAACTGCTTCAGATGTCCTTCGATTTCAAAGAAGGGGAACACAGCAATTCAGCTGTGAAACGCATTGTTTACCGTCCTCACTTCAAGATAGAAAGGGTTCAATGAGTAATCCAAATTTCGCAAGCCTTAAAATTCATTTGAAAGGCTTGCGAAACTTTTCCAAAGCACTTGCTTTGTCCACGCTAACTTCTCCCGAAGTCCCTCCCCTCATTCAGCAGAGCCTCTGCATTTGCCACTGCCGCCCCTGTGACTGAGGAGCCGCTGAGCATTCTGGCAATCTCCATCACCCTGTCTTTGTCATCCAGTCTTGTGACAGAAGAAACCGTGCGTCCGTCACCCTGAAGAGCCTTGGTCACGAGATAATGGGCATCTCCCTTTGCTGCCACCTGAGGCAGATGGGTGATTGCGAAAACCTGCATATCTTTGCCCATAGAGCATATCATAGAGCCCATTTTGTCCGCCACGCTACCCGAAACTCCCGTATCGATTTCATCAAAAATAAGAGTTGGCATAGACACAAAGCGAGCCATCAAAGCTTTGAGGCACAGCATAATGCGGGACATTTCTCCACCTGAAGCACACTTTGCCACAGGCAGGGCATTGCGTCCCGTTGAACTGAAAAGGAATACTATATTGTCCCGGCCATACCGCCCTGCAGTCTGAGTCCGGGAGATGTCCACGGAAAATACAGCCTGTTGCAATTCCAAACCCCGTATCATCTCCTGCACCTTGGCGGAGAACGGTGCGGAAGCCTTGAGACGGGATTCTGTAAGAGCAGAAGCAAGCTTGTCGCAAATCTTCTCCTCCTGCCGGATTTCCTCCTGTAAAGCTGCAAGTTCCTCCTCAATTTGACCGGTGTTGACCAGACGATTTCTGTAATCATCCCTCAGGGCTATGAGTTCAGCTTCCCCGCTGCAGGAGAACTTCTGGTACAGACTGTATATCAGGGACATCCTGTCATCCACTTTGGCAAGACGATCCGGAGAGGAATCCACTGTTGAGACTATGTCCGAGATTTCAGAAAGCACATCCTCCAATTCTATGCGAAGCGATTCGAGACGGGAAGAAAGTCCCTCAGCGGCAGGCACATAGGCAGAGAGCCTATTCAGCACCTTGACTGCCTCCTTGAGAGAGGAGTCCGCAGACAGGGATTCCCCGTCGGAAGGATTCAACCTCTCCAATATTCCGCACAGTCCGGTCTGTATATCTTCCGCATTGGCAAGTTTCTTTTGTTCTGCCTCCAGTTCTTCCATTTCCCCCTCCTTGATTGCTGCGGAATCAAGTTGGCGGAACTGGGCTTCGTTATAATCTTTCTCCCTGTTCAACCGGGCAAGAGTTTCCGACAAGTCACGACTGCGCTCCTTCAAGCCTATAAGCCGGGCATAGGATGCTGAATATCTGCCCCTGAGTTCAAGATTTCCGGCAAAACGGTCCAGCAGGTCCATTTGACGGAACGGGTCCAGCAAATCCATAGTTGCCCTCTGGGAATGTATATCGAAAAGCGAGGTCGCCGCAGCTGAGAGCAACTGCACAGGAACAGGGCAATCATTGATAAAGGCACGGGAACGCCCCGAAGCAGCCACCAACCTGCGTATTACAAGTTCTCCGTCATTCCATTCCACCCCGGCTTCCTCCAGCATTCCTTTGACTGAATCCGGGACAGCGGTAAAAACAGCCTCCACGATACAGTTCTGAGCCCCCTCAGAAATCATAGATGCATCAGCTTTTCCTCCCGCAAGCAGGTTCAAGGCACCCAGGAGTATGGACTTACCGGCTCCTGTCTGACCGGATATGATGACAAGACCCTCCGGAAAATCAGTTTCCAAAGAGTCTATCAGGATGTAATTATGTATTTCAAGTCTGCTCAGCATAATCCATTCAATGGCTGCTGAAAGCCGTGTCTGAAGAACTGCTATTCCTCGTCCTGGTGAGCCAGTCGGTAGGAGAGTTCACCGCTCTCAAACTCCGATATGGCTACGAGAGTCGGCTTCGGCTGCCTTTCGTAATATTTTGAGATTTCAATCTGCTCGCGGTTTTCAAAGACTTCCTCCATCGTATCCCTCTCGTTCTTGAAATCTTCAAGTTTCTTGGTCAGTTCCTTTTTCTCGGCGGTTGCAATCTGGTTTGCCCTCTTGGACAGAATTACAACGGTCTCGTAAATATTCCCGGTTGGGGCTGCAAGGTCACACAAATCTCTTGTGACTGTGTTCAAAGGTATTTTCTTAGTTGCCATTTTGTGTTTATTTTCTACTATTATATACGCAAGCTCCGGGAGGTGGTTTCAAAAATTTACCATTCCGTTCTGCGATTTCTGTCAAAGTCCTCTTTTTTCAAGATATTTCTTAGCCTTTTCGTATGGATTTTCAAGAGAACTCACATATTTGGACTCGGGATATTCTCCCATAAAGTTGAGATAATCGTCGAGAAATACAAGATAACGTTCCTTCTGTTTGGATGGTACGCTCAGTTCGGCATATTTGAAGGATGACATCGCTATATAGTAAAGTATGTCCTCGCGGTAGATATTGTCCGCATCGTCCTTGAGCACATTCCTCAACGCCACCCTCGACGCAAGATAGTCTTCCATCTTGTAGTAGAGTTTCGCTCCTTCGTATGCCTTGCGGTCCAGCCTGTCGTTCAGATCCGCCATCATATCCCTACATTCCTGGGCGTGTGCATTGTCAGGCTCCTCACGCATATATTCATTCATAGCATTGAGTGCGGCATAAGTCGGAGACTGGTCCAGTTCATAGCGCAGGGTGTTGCGATAGAGACAGTCGATGCGCAGGAAACGGGCATCAGATGCAAAAGGGCTGCGGGGATATACTTCCGTAAAACGCTCGAAATGGGTTTCGGCAGTGTAGTAATCCTTCTGCATATAATTGCTCAGACCGCAATAATAACGCACCGTATCGTCTCTGTCCGTACCCTCGGTAAGCATTGACAGGGATTCGAAAAGGGCAGTCGATTTGCTGTATTTTTTGAGATTGAAATATTCAAAGGCCGCCTTGTATTTTGCATCCACATCGTTTCCGTTGAGCAGGAGTTCGTATTGAGACTTGCAGGAAGGTATGAACACCAGAGCAATCGCCGCTGTAAGCATCAGTTTGACAATAGATTTCATCTTCAGGTGGATTAGAGGGATTTGAGGAATTTTTCTGCATCAAGAGCGGCACGGCAGCCTGATGCTGCTGCATTCACTGCCTGACGGTAAACGGGATCCTGAACGTCGCCGGCAGCGAAAACACCTTCGACATTGGTGCGGGATGATTTGCCTTCTGTAATTATGTATCCCTGAGCGTCCACTTTCACCCACGGCGAGAAAATCTCGGAGTTCGGATGATGGCCGATAGCCAGGAACACTCCGTCCAGAGGCAGTTCCGACATACTCCCGTCCTTGCGCTTGAGACGCACCCCAGTAACTCCGAATCCGTCCCCGAGTATCTCATCTGTGGTAGAGTTCCAAAGCACTTCGATATTGGGAGTGCCGAGTACTCTCTTCTGCATAGCTTCTGATGCCCTGAGCACATCCCGGCGCACTATCATATAGACTTTGCTGCAAAGGCCGGCCAGATAAGTGGCTTCCTCACAGGCAGTGTCCCCTCCGCCCACAACGGCGACCGTCTTCTTGCGATAGAAGAATCCGTCACAGGTGGCACAGGCAGATACTCCAGCGCCACGATATTTGTCCTCGGAAGGCAGGCCGAGATATTTTGCCGATGCCCCCGTCGCTATGATAAGAGTATTTGCAAGATATTCCTCCGTACCGTCAATTGTAATCCTGAACGGTCTTCCGGACAGGTCAGCCGCCGTTACGGACCCGGTTTTCACCTCCGCCCCGAGCCTTACAGCCTGCTCCCGCATCGAGGCCATAAGCTGGTTGCCGTCTATACCCTGTGGAAAACCAGGGAAATTTTCTATTTCAGTGGTTGTTGTGAGCTGGCCGCCAGGCTGTATGCCTTCGAACAGGATAGGTGCCATATTTGCTCTGGCAGCATAGATGGCAGCGGTGTATCCAGCCGGTCCGCCACCGATAATCAGACAGTCAACTTTTGTCGCCATATTTGTCCATTTATAAAATTCAAACCTGCAAATTTAATAAATTTCGGCGTAATAGGATTCGTTTTGCCGGGTATTCAATATTTTTCTGTCCAA
>JALFCH010000010.1 GCA_022771245.1 Rikenellaceae bacterium
CCTTGCTCGGGGCCTTTTTCTCTGTGGTGGTCGGGTTCACGGTGACAAGTGCCGGTCTCAATGGTTCGATGCGGCCCAGCAACTGATTCACCATCACTTTGAAATCCGGTCTATGCTTGAGCATAATGTCCAGAAGCAGTATGCCGTCCAGATGTCCGTAGGGGTGGTTGCTGATGGTTATAAAAGCTCCTTCAGGCAGATTTTCCAGCCTTTCCGCATTGCCTATCAGACATTTGCATCCGATGTCCTGAACAAGTTTGGAGGATGCCTCGGCTGCTCCGAGCCCATAGATGCCATTGTAGAGCCTGTTGCATTTGTTGACACTCAGCAAAGCCATAAGCATTTTTCCGAATGCACGGCCCCAGGACCCTCTGAACACAGGTGCCAGATTTTCCAACTCATCTATGCTGAGCAGTTCGTGTTCAGGAGTTTCTCTTATTTTGCGGAACACCAGAGACTCTGCCAGAAAATAATTCAGTATGCCGGAAATGCAAACTGCAGCCAGATTGCACAGCCAGGCATCCCAATGGAAAATCCTTTCGCAGAGCACCAGGAAAATCATTTTCACGATGAAACCGAAGATGCAGGAGATGTTGAATCCCCAGAAATGCCTCCAGAAACTGCGTGCAGAACCCCTGTCGGTGATGCGGTTGCGCCAAATCCAGAAATAGGACATCAGAAAATTTACAAATGTCGCTATTTCAAAGGAAATGGCCGGCCCCAGCCAGTATTCGCCCCAGTAGTTGAAACTTTGCCAAAACCCGCTGTCAGGATGATTGGCGGCGGTAAGTTGAAGGATGTAACCCACAAACCACAGCACCCCCGTGTCCACGATAGTCCCCACGGCCCGGCTCACAATGAACTCAGTCCATTTCCGGAAGGTTAGAAACGAGTCTTTTCCCATAGCTGTTCTATTCAGGAATGTTCCCGTCAAATGTCTTTGGAGGATCAATCTCGGATAGCACTTTTTCCTCCTTGATTTGGGAAACTATGAGTAGCATAAAGATGATGAAGGCAAGTCCAAGCGCAATCCAGTCGAAAATGGTATAGATCCCGTTCAGGCTTTCCAGACCGCCCCCGAAGCATTCCACCTGAGTGATGAAACGGCTGTCCTGCCAAGGGAAATAAATCAGGAAAATGGTGAATGCGGCTGCGATGACTCTGAATTCGGTTGGTCCCAGCTTGCCGTAGGTGAGTTTGAATTCATTTTTGAGTATTGCACCTATATAGGTGTGTACTGAAATGGCGAGATAGGCGACAAGGACCAGAAGGGCAATGTCCATACGGCAGATCGGAGAGGCACCGGCACCTATGCACATGATGGTGATGGTGAAAATGTCCACGTTGTGGTCGATAAAGAATCCGTAAACCGGTCTTTGGGTGTGTCTCACCCTTGCCATTGAACCGTCAAGACTGTCACCGTACCAGTTTACGAATAAACCGAAAACCGAGAGCCACATCCAGTTCAGATTGTAATTGGCAAGTGCAAATCCGAGCGCGCATACAACTGCCCCTAATGTTCCTATAAATGTCAACAGGTTGGAAGTGACCCATTTGGGCTGTTTTTTGGCCAGCCAAACCAATGCTTTCTTTTCGATGCCGTTCAGAATTGATGTCTGTATTCTGGTGGCTTTTTCGTTTCCCATAATATGTCATTTTAGGGGATAGGTTCCCGATTAAAAATTATCTGTACGCCTCTGGACGCACAAATCAGTTGTAAAAGGTCGCAAAATTGCGGCAAATTTTGAACCAATCAAGGTGAAATTGATGAATTTGCTGAAAAAAGTTCAAAATCAACACAAAAATCACTACTTTAGCCGAGTAATCCTCAAAAAAATTGCATCATCTTTGAAAATCTTTTGAGAATTGAATTTGAATTATGATTTCTTTTGTCATCAGCATCGTAGCCCTGATTATTGGCTATTTATTGTATGGAACTTTCGTAGAAAAGGTCTTCAAACCTGACCCAAATCGCATTCCGCCTGCAATTGCCCGCAAAGACGGAGTTGACTATGTGCCGATGCCGGCGTGGAAGGTCTATATGATACAATTCCTCAATATCGCAGGAACCGGGCCTGTCTTCGGTGCCATTATGGGCGCTATGTTCGGTCCTTCTTCCTATCTCTGGATAGTATTCGGTTCCATTTTCGCAGGTGCCGTGCACGACTATTTCAGCGGAATGCTTTCTATGCGCAACGACGGCGCGGGACTGCCCGATCTTGCCGGAAAATATCTGGGCAAAGGGATGAGAACATTTGTTCTTGCCTTCTCGATTGTTGTCCTGATGCTTGTGGGGACAGTATTTGTGTACAGTCCGGCCATACTCCTGAGCCAGATTGCGGGGGACGGTTCCGGTCTTTACACTATGATATGGGTGGCAGTCATATTCATATATTATCTGATAGCCACTATGCTCCCGGTTGACAAGGTCATCGGCAAAATATACCCCCTGTTCGCCTTTGCGCTGCTGTTTATGGCCCTGGGGCTTATGGCTTGTCTGTTTGTCAAATGGCCCCTTATCCCGGAATTCTGGAATGGATTGGGCAATTTGGGTGAGCAGCAGGGACTTATGAGCGGACAGAGCATTTTCCCCTGCCTTTTCATCACAATAGCCTGCGGTGCCGTGAGCGGTTTTCACGCCACTCAAAGTCCTATGATGGCTCGTTGCATTACTGACGAAAAACTCGGCCGTCCGGTTTTCTACGGGGCTATGATTACAGAAGGGGTGGTGGCGCTGGTTTGGGCGGCGGTTTCGTCCTGGTTCTTCTTCGGAGGCGGAGCTGAGGCCGTGGGCCTTCCTCTGACTGCATCCGCACCGAAAATTGTGGTGGGAGTGTCTATGTCCTGGCTTGGCATCATAGGAGGTATCTTAGCTGTAATCGGGGTGGTTGCGGCTCCAATCACGAGCGGAGACACTGCTTTCCGCAGCGCCCGTCTCATAATTGCCGATTTTCTCCATCTGGATCAGAAGCCTGTGCGTAACCGTTTGATTATCAGTGTTGCACTCTTTGTCCTTGCCGGTTTCCTCCTGTGGTTCAACATAGCTGATGAAAACGGATTCAATATCATCTGGCGCTATTTCGGATGGGCAAACCAGACGCTTGCTGCCGTAATGCTCTGGACTGCAACTGCCTATCTCGTCAAAGACCGCAAGAACCTGTCTTATCTGATGACACTTCTGCCGGCTTCTTTTATGACCTCAGTCTGCCTGACTTATCTCGCTGTGGCCAAGATAGGTTTCAATCTCCCTCAGTCCTGGGCATTGCCGATAGGAGCAGTGGTTTTCGTCCTCTGCATTGTGGCGTTCTTCATTTTCAAGACTGTTTCGAAATCTTCAAAAGTGCACAAATGAGCTTTATCCCAGGGCGATATCCAGGACCATCATAAGCGAGAATCCTATGGCGAACATAATGGTTCCGGCATTTGAGTGCTTGCCTGACGACATTTCCGGAATCAATTCTTCCACCACCACATAGAGCATTGCACCCGCTGCAAAACTCAGCAGATAAGGCATAAACGGCACTATTGCTGATGCCAGGAGTATGGTGAGGACAGCGCTCAGCGGCTCCACGATTCCGGACAAGATTCCGTAAAGAAAAGATTTGTTGCGGGAAGTGCCGCTGGACACAAGCGGCATAGAGACGATGGCACCTTCGGGGAAATTCTGTATGGCTATGCCGATGGCAAGGGCGAGGGCTCCGGAAAGACTGATTGAGGCGCTGCCTGTGAGCCATCCTGCGTAGGTGACTCCCACAGCCATACCCTCCGGAATATTATGCAGGGTAATGGCGAGGACAAGTTTTGTACTTCGCTTGAGCTTGCTCTTCGGACCTTCATCCTCAGTTCCGTTGTTGTGGACGTGCGGGATGCAATGATCCAACAGGAAAAGAAACATCATACCAGCCCAAAAACCGACCACCGCCGGCACGAAAGCCAATTTGCCCATTCCGGAGGACTGGTCCATAGCAGGAATCAGCAGGCTCCAGATTGAAGCGGCCACCATCACTCCGGCAGCGAAACCGGAAAGCGAATTTGAGGTCCTGGAACTCATCCCGTTCCTCAGAAAATACACACAGGCAGCACCGAGGGCAGTGCCGACAAATGGTATCAACAATATCCAGATAGAATTTTCCATTATCATACTCCTATTTATATTAAGAAATATACCAGACGTGAGGATGTCCTGAAATCAGCGAAACCGGAGCAGAATCAGTCCCTTGCCTTGTGGATGATATACGTTACGGTGCCCCAGACGCTGAAGTCGTCTTCCGCCAAGATGGGGATTTTCGGATATGCGGGATTTGCAGGCACCAGCCATCCGTGACCTTCTTCCCTGATAAGCCTCTTGAGGGTGTACTCCCCGTTGAGTTCACACATTGCAATTTCGTGAGGGGAGGGATTGCGGTTGCTCTTGTCCACGATTACTATGTCTCCGCTTATCACTCCGGCGTCAATCATAGAGTCTCCTTTCACTCTTATGAGGTAGGAAGCCTCCGGGTTGGGGCACAGAAGAGACAGAAGGTCTATCTCCTGGGATTTTTCGTCATTGTCCAGGGGAACCGGAAAACCTGCTGCCACCCTGATGTCGAAATAGGGGATAGTCCGCCCCGATGAAACCTCGGACATAGCTGTGACTTCACCGATTCCGGCAGGTTCCCTGTCTTTCCGGTCAAGAGCCCGGGTGAGGGTCTTCCTGATGAAATCTGTGCGGTTTTCCATACTGTCCAATGCCCTTGCAAGTGAGCCGGGAGCACGGAAGGCAATCATTTTGCTGTCTCCTTTGGGCCGTCCTGCACCGGGACGCGCTCCACCTCTTTTTCCGGAACTTTCCATAATTGCATTATTTTGGGTGCAAAGATAATACAAATATTTGAAAATTGTATTACAATTATTCGCTTGGGGCGGAGTATCGTGGATATGCATCGGACCGAAAAGATTTTCAAAGATGATGCAGTTCATTATTTGAAGATTACTTATTACCTTTGCCCGAAAATTTCAAAATTATGAGAAGATATTCAGTGACATTTTCTACAATGATTTTACTGGCTGCAGCAGCTTGCAGGCCCGAAAACCGGACAACGCCGGTGCCTGCCATCGACTTGTCGAACCTCGACACCACGGTCGCACCGGGTGCCGATTTTTACGAATACGCAACTGCCGGATGGCAGCGCAGTCATCCCCTTAAGGCCGAGTATTCCCGATATGGTTCTTTTGATGTGTTGCGGGAGAATAACGAAATACGCCTCAACGAACTCTTCAGATCATTGACCGGAGTCAAGGCAAAGAAAGGCAGCGTTGAGCAGAAGATTGCAGACCTTTATAATATGGGGCTCGATTCCACCCGCCTCAATGCAGAGGGCGCGGCTCCTATTCTGCCGTACCTCGAACAGCTGGAGGCTATCAAGGATGCTGAGAGTTTCGCAAGGGCCCAGGGCAAGTTCGGGCTTGGCGGTTTGGACGGCTGCTGGGGCGTCGGAGTGGATGCTGACCTGATGGACAGCGGAACCAATGTGCTGTATCTCGGAGAGAACGGTCTGGGGCTCGGCAACAGGGATTACTATCTGAATGAGGAAAATGCATCCCTGAGGGATGGCTATAAGGCCTACCTTTCCAAGGTGTTCAGCCTGGCCGGATACGAAGATGCCGCACAGAGGGCGGAGGATGCCTTCAGTTTCGAGATGGCTATTGCAGTGCCTTATTGGTCAATGGTACAACAGAGGGATATGGAGGCCCAGTACAACCCTATGAGCAGCGCAGAAGTCTGTGAGGCCTATCCGGGTATGCATTTCGACAGCTATCTCGCTGAGATGGGGCTGCCGCAGCAGGAGAAAATCATAGTCTGCAATCCTTCCTATTTTGAGGAATTGAGCAGAATCATCGGGCAAAGTTCTCCGGAGGTGCTGCGCCATTATCTCCAGGCACAATTGCTGACTTCTGCCTGCGGCAGCCTCAGCGATGATTTCTATGAGGCATCCTTCGAGTTCTTCTCCCGCCAGATGTCCGGCATCCAGGAGCAGAAGCCACGCTGGAAGAGAGCGATGGCAGTGCCGAACAGCATACTCGGCGAGGCTGTGGGTCAGATGTATGTGGCCAAATACTTCCCCGAGAAGGATAAGGCGCGTATGGAGGAGATAGTATCCAACATCCAGAAGGCTCTGGGCCAGAGGGTGGCCGCTCTGGACTGGATGAGCGAAGAGACCAAGGCCAAAGCTCAGGAGAAACTGTCCGCCTTCATCGTAAAGATAGGATATCCGGACAAGTGGAAGGACTATTCCAGCTTGGAAATCAACCCGCAACTGAGCTATTATGAGAACCGTATTGCCGCTTCACGCTGGTATGTGGCCGACAATCTGTCCAAATTGGGCAAGCCTGTGGACAGGAGCGAGTGGGGAATGAGTCCTCAAACCGTCAATGCCTATTACAATCCGACCACCAACGAAATCTGCTTCCCTGCAGGCATACTGCAACCTCCTTTCTATAATTCCGATGCTGATGACGCTGTGAATTACGGGGCCATAGGAGTGGTGATTTCTCACGAGATGACCCACGGTTTCGACGATCAGGGACGCCTTTTCGACAAAGACGGGAATATGAACAATTGGTGGACAGAGGCTGATGCCCAGGCATTCAAGGCAAAGGCTGCAGGGCTCGTGGAGCAGTTCAATCAGGTGGAGATACAGCCGGGACTGATGGCCAACGGCGCTGCCACTCTCGGAGAAAACATAGCTGACCAGGGTGGCCTGCGCATTGCCTTCACCGCACTTCAGAATTCCTTTGCCGGCAAGCATCCCGAGCCTTTGGACGGGTTCACTGCCGAGCAGCGGTTCTATCTGGCTTACGCAACCCTCTGGGCACAAAATATCACTCCTCAGGAGGAATCCCGCCTCACTTTGCTGGACGTACATTCTCTGGGACGCAACAGAGTCAATGTCACACTGCGCAATCTGGAAACATTCTTCGATGCCTTCGGAATCAGGGAAGGAGATCCTATGTTCAGACCGGAGAGTGAGCGAGTAGTAATCTGGTAGAGCATCATCTAATCAAGCTTGTAATGGCGCTGTTCCTTCTGATATTCTCGGTGATTATATTCACCTGTATATTCTTCAACAAGTTTTCCGGAAAGGTCGGAATCCCTGTCCTGCTCTTCTTCCTGATGCTGGGTTTTCTGTGCGGCAGCCGCAATGACGACTTTGCTGCAAACTGGGGCTGGGTGGTTGGAAACATAAGCACCATTGCGCTTGTCTTCATAATGTTCTATGGAGGTTTCGGGACAAGATGGAAATCTGCCAGACCGATTGCAGTGGAAGCCGGCCTGCTCGCCACGGTAGGAGTGGCCCTTACGGCCTGCTTCGTGGGGCTGTTCTGCCATTTTGTGCTGGGATGGGCGTGGCTTGAGAGTTTTCTGATGGGAGCAGTCATCAGTTCTACGGATGCGGCAACGGTTTTTTCCATTCTGCGTACCCGCAAATTGGGTCTTAAGAACAACAGCGCTCCTATTCTTGAGGTGGAAAGCGGTTCCAACGACCCTATGTCTTATATGCTCACGGCTGTTATGTTGTCTCTTTTCAGTGGCGGCATAACGGCTGGAGGCATAGTCTGGCAGGTTTTCGCACAGATAGTCTTCGGAGCTGCCGGAGGACTGTCGATAGCTGCGGCTGCAGTGTTTCTCCTCAGAAGAATCAATTTCCAGAGAAACGGATTCGACCTGCTGCTGTTCATTGCAACTGCGCTGGCAGCATATTCTTTACCGGAGCTGTTCGGTGGCAACGGCTATCTGAGTGCCTATATAGTGGGCATCGTCCTCGGCAATACCGACTTTCCCGAGCGGAAGTCTCTGGTTTCTTTCTTCGATGCCATCACAAGCCTTATGCAGATAGTCATTTTCTTCCTGCTTGGTATGCTGGCAATACCGTCGAATCTGTTTCATTCACTGCTGCCAGCCCTGGCAATATTCATATTCCTTACTCTTGCTGCACGCCCGCTTGCTGTGTGCGGGGTTCTGGCCCCTTTCAGGAAATATCCATTCAAACAATTGGAACTGATTTCTTTTGTCGGACTCCGTGGGGCAGCATCAATCGTTTTCGCCATCAATATCCTCACTTCGGGTGTCGGGATGCAGAACGACATATTCAGCATTGTATTCTGTATTGTGCTGCTGTCCATAGCATTTCAGGGTTCGCTTATTCCGGCCGTCGCGAAGGCCACCGGAATGACTGACAGCGGAGAGGATGTGATGACAACCTTCAGTGATTTCAGTGAAAACGCGGAAATGTCCTTCGGGTCTATACGCATAATGGAAAGCAGCAGTTGGAACAACCGTCAGATCAAGGACCTGGATTTGCCGCAGGACTGCATTATCGCCCTTGTGGTACGGGGCGATCTCCGCATAGTGCCGAAAGGCAGCACCTTGCTCGAAGCAGGTGACGAAATTGTCCTTTGCACACGTTCATTCCAGGACTGCAGCACAGACAGTCTCATCCAGCATCCTTTGTCTGACAACAGCAAGTGGGCTGGTCATAGGGTGTGTGAATATCCCCAAAAAGACGGAAACCTTCTCGTGATGATCCAAAGAGGTGAGGAAAAAATCATTCCTAACGGGGACACCATTCTCGAGGCAGGTGATGTCATTGTGCTGCTCAAAAGGGAAAATGCCGCTGACTGTTAGTCGCCGGTTATTTTCAATAATCAGGAGAATCTTTATCAATGCCCGAGAGCTGCTTCAATGAGCGCTGCAAGGTCTGAACCCTGGACATAGTCGATTGACGGGATTCCTGCGATGCGTGCAGCTTCGGTGTTGCGCGGCGAGTCGTCGATGAATAGCAGTTCATCAGCTTGCAGACCACTTTGGCGTATGGCTTCAAGATAGATTTCCTGCCCCGGTTTCATAAGTTTCATCGTGCTGGATATGAAGATTTTGTCAAAAAAATCAGTCAAACTTATACCTACCCTGCTGAAGTCATCCGCGCAGATGCGCATCATAATGGGATTGTTGTTGCTGAGTATAAATATTTTATATCCCCTTGCCTTCAATGACCGGAGGTAGGCGGCCTTTTCCTCCGAAGGTCCTTCGTAGAAACTTTTCATACAGGCATCAATGTCTTCGCGCACTGTCCCTTTGTTGCAGCGAGAGAGGACGAAATCGTAGAATTCATCTTCGCTGACCTTGCCTGCTTCCATATCCCCGTAAATCCCTTTCTGATGACAAGGGTCCAGATAGTCGCATATTTCCTTGAAACCTATTGATTTGTAGGCGGCTACGCAGCGGTCGTAGAACAAGTCTATCAACACTCCGCCCATATCGAAAATTATTCCTTTTGTCATATTCAATACTTCATTGCCAACGCATATTCAGCAGAAAGTCAAGCGATAATCCATCCGTCGAGGCGGCGCAGTGAGGAGCTGAAATTTGCTCCGACCTTGATGACTGTGCGTCCGTCACTCTGCCAGGGGAGGGCATAGCCCTTGTCGTCAATTTGCCGGAGGGCTTCCTCGGCAGTGCCGTCGTACTTGAGTTCCATAACATAGATGTACTTGTCGGTCTTGAGGACGAGGTCTATGCGACCGTTGCTGGTCTGGTGCTCGGCTTCGATGTAGAGGCCGCAGAGTGTTGTGACGATGAACACGACATTCTGGAACCAGTTTTCCGTATCCCTTGCAATCTGGTCGAATTTGGCGCCTGAAAAGAAGGACTGGAGCCTCTGCATGAAGCCTTCGGCGTTGCCGGACTCTATGTCGGAAACGAATTTGCTGATTTCGAATGCTGAGTTTGAAATTTTCTTCGTTGTATAATATCGGAGGAGGAACTTCATGAAGCCATCTTCCACTTCTCTATTAGGAAAGCCAAGCTTATAGATTCCGAACCGGTTGTCATAGCCTTTGATAGTCAGATAACCGCTCTGGTAGATTACTGGTATCGGATTGTCGTCGTTGAAGATACTTCCGAGCATATCCGCATCTGCTTCTATCCCAGCCATCTCTTCAAGGTTGTAATCGGCCTTCTGAAGCAGTTCCACGAGGAAGGTCGGAGTACCGGTCTCGAACCAGTAGCTGCCGTAACGTTGTTTTGACAGAGTGTTCAGGATGCTGAACGGATTGTACATCCCCGGTGTGTCGTATGTGAAATGATAGCCGTCATAATCAACTCTGAGCTGCTCGTACGCCTGCTCTATCGTTTGGTTATTTGCCTGAGCAAGTCCTTGAATTTCAGTGTCAAAATAACGATGGAGCTCTTTCTCGGAAATGCCGCAAAGGTCGTAATAGCGGTGATCCATCGATATGTCATTCAAGTTGTTAAGGTCGCTGAACACGCTGACCTTGCCGAACTTGGTCACACCTGTGAGAATCGCGAACCGGATGCAGGCATCCATGCTTTTCAGCGCGCCATAGAAACTTTTAAGCGTGTCCCTGTATGCTTTCTGGAGTTCATCGTTTCCGATGGCCTGAAGCATAGGCTTGTCATATTCATCCACCAGGATGACGACATTCCGCCCGGTCTTTTCCTTTGCACGGCGTATGATACCCTCGAATCGAGATGAAAAATCGGTCTCCTTATCCCAACTCCCGTACAATTTTTCCCATCCGGAAAGCGTTATGTCCAAGATGCTGTAAAGTGCTTCGACAGAGTCGTATTTCTTGGTATTCAAGTCCAGATGCAGCACCGGATACTCCACCCAATCTTTCTCAAGTTCAGCCACAGCCAACCCTTCAAACAGCTCCTTCTTTCCAAGGAAGTATGCCTCCAAAGTGCTGATAAGCAGACTCTTGCCGAAACGGCGGGGACGTGAAAGGAAATAATATTTCCCCTCCGACAGCAATTTGTACATCAAAGCTGTCTTATCTACATACACATAGCCATTTTGGCGAATCTCCGAAAAACTCTGTATTCCGATAGGGTACAACATATCCTCAGCAATTAGTTCAAACTCCGCAAATATACAAATATTAACTGATTTCACGGAATACTTCTCCCGTACATCGTTTTTCAGGGCTACCTTGCAGAATCGGGAGATTTTTGTAATTTTGTCAAAAAGAGCAGTATGAAACTTCTTCTTGTCATAATCGGATTTATTCTGTCCTTCAATTTCGGCGACAGAGCGTCCATTGATGAGAAAGTTTGTTGCGGCCTTACTGATGGTTCCGTAACTTGTCATATAATGCAGGATACGGGCACATTGAACCCAGACAGCAATTTCTACGGGATTCTACCTTCCAGCGCCACAGGATACAATGGAGGAAACAACAGTTTCACCTTTTCCCATAGATCCCCAAACTCAGGCCGCAGGATTCAGCCCAATGCGAAATTTTCTTTCCCGGTCATAAAAGACGGTGCGCTAATCAATAGCCACAGTTTATATTCATCCTGGATGGACCTCAAACAGTTTAAGTCCGGGGTACATTCCACACACCGATACATTCATTATCTCTGTCAATTGCTGATTTAGTTTAGCCGGTTTCTCTCTCATCCAGGCTTAATCAGTACTTAAGTAATCCTCAAACAATAACTTGCATCATCTTTGAAAATCTTTTCGGTCCATATTTCCTCCCTCATCAGTCACATAGCTACGGCTATGCTCCTTCTTCGGGTGAAAATCTGACCTCGAAAATCTAATTCAAATCTGACGCAACTTATTATTTTCATATTACTGAAATGTACTTTGAGACTGATAAACATATAATTCTTGGAAGCGCATCCCCAAGACGGAAGGAGATACTCCAGGGGCTGTGCATTGATTTCGAGGTGGACACCGAAAACGATTTTGAGGAGCATTTCGAACCGGGCACTCCCCTGCACGATATTCCAGCGATCTTATCCCGGGGAAAATCACACGGATTTCACAGACCTTTGCAGGAAAATGAAGTTCTGATTACAGCGGACACCATCGTACTGTGTGATTCAGAGGTGATGGGCAAACCCCACGGCAAAGCAGATGCGGAGAGAATGTTGAGAAAACTCTCCGGCAGAACGCACGAGGTGGTGACTGGAGTTACAATTCGTAACCATATTGAGGAAGATACTTTCACTGATGTCTGTCAGGTGCACTTTTCCGAACTGTCTGAAAGTGAAATTACCTTCTATATTGACAAATTCCAACCTTTCGACAAAGCAGGGGCATACGGCATTCAGGAATGGATTGGACTTGCTGCAATTAGCGGAATATCAGGCTCTTACTTTACTGTTATGGGGCTTCCGGCGCATCTTGTCCATTCTCATCTGCTTCACTTTTTGTAATCGCACTTTGATTTTTGACATTGGAATTTGAAAGTTTTTTTACATTTTTCTTCGAAAAAATTTGCAGAATAAAAAATAATGCTTACCTTTGCATCGAGTTAAGGATGTCACTCTTCTGAGTACTCCGAAGCTCATTGGTTATTAGTTTTAGTGTTATTAATTATGTGGTTAGTATGAGGTGTCCTCGCGTGAGCGACGACAGCTCATTTTTTTTTGCGCTTTTCGCAAAAAAAATGAGCTAAAGCTTCCTACCCCCAGTCACTTCGTGACAGCCCCGGTGGGGCATATTTTGCAGGGCTTATAAAAATTCCGGCAAATGAATGCAGAACTGAAAAAATACATTGAGACTGAGATTATCCCCCGTTATGAGAATTTCGACAAGGCTCACGGCACGGACCATGCCAAAGCGGTGATAGAAAGGGCTTTGGAGCTGGCCCGACATTATGATGTTGACAAGGAGATGATCTATGCAGCAGCGGCGTTTCACGACACCGGACTTGTGGAGGGGCGTGAAAATCACCATCTTGCGTCAGGGCGGATTATCAGGGAGGATACCCGGCTCCGTCAGTGGTTCAGTGCGGAGCAGATTGAAACCATAGCCCGGGCGGCAGAAGATCACAGGGCATCTTTGGGACATGAGCCGCGCTGCATCTACGGCAAAATCATAGCCGAAGCCGACAGGCTGATTGATCCGGAGACAGTCATCCGCAGATGTGTGCTGTTCGGGCTGGAGCATGAGCCGGAACTGAACAGGGCGGGACAATTTGAAAGGACATACGGGCATCTGGTAGAAAAATACGGCGACGGAGGCTATCTGCAGCTCTGGATACCGGAATCGCCGAATGCGGAAAGACTTGAAACGCTGAGGTCCTACATCAGGGATGTAAATAAATTGTATCCGCTTTTTGACAGATTCTACCGCAAAGAGGTACTTCTGCCACTTGTGAGCGAGCGTTATCTGACTGACGAACATTACAGGAACGGGCATATCAGGATTATCAATGCGAAGCCTGGAACAGAAATCGTCGGTCTGCACACGCCCCAACAGAAATTTCTTGCGAAGGAACTGGCACGCAGGAATGACTGGAGGGAATCCATCGCGGATTTGAGCGAAAGTTTTCACAGCGGCAGGGGTCTGTCATACGAAGGGAAAATGATCTGGGGTTTTGCAATAAATTATGTGAAATGCGACATTGAGGAGCGCATTGCCATGGCTGAGGATTATGTGCAGGCCATGGACGGCTGGTCTGTCTGCGACCAGTTCTGCAGCAGTGCAAAATGGGTGAAAAAATACAAATCCTTAGCATGGAATTTCATCACAGATTTGACTCATCATCGGGATTCCGAGTTTCATATGAGGACTGCGGTGATTATGGCAATGTTGTATTTTCTCAATGACACACAAGAACTTGCGCGGACTTTCTCTTTGATTGACAGTCTCGAGTTGCAGGAGAATGAGCCGTATTATCTGCGTATGGGCGTAGCCTGGTGCCTTGCCACTGCCCTTGCGAAACACCAGGACGAGACACGCGAATATCTTGCCGGTACAAAACTACCTGCAGACATCCGCAAGCTCTATGCACGCAAAGCCCGCGAGTCCCGCATCACCCGTGAGGTAAATCCTTTTTAGCCTGCCTGTCACGCTGAAGACGTTACTCCGGATACACATCATAGGTCATCCTTTGTCCATCTTGTCCGTTCTTTACAGGGATGCAGCGCATCGGAACTGCTATTTCAAGCAGATGTCGTAAAGGCAGGTGCTCCGGACAAGAATATCTATATAATCAATGCGAGCGGAGAAGATGGTATGATTATCGATCTGCAGAAAAAGCCCCGCAGATGCAGTGCATACAACGTATTCGGAGAGCCGGTCAGCATTCCAGTTCCACGAACAGGTCTGTCACGCGTCTCCGTCCCGAAGAGCGGTTATGTAATCATAGAATATTAAAGCCTTCCATTTTTCAGAGCCAAACTACAACTTGAAACGTTTTTTTGTCATTTGTTTTTTTCTATGCTGCTCTTTCATACATATTGCTGCTGCCAAAGTTGACACGCTTACCGTCTACAGTCAAGCTATGAAAAAGGACGTCAATTCCCTGGTTATACTTCCCGACCGTTATCCGGAGGCAGAGAGATTTCCAGCAATTTACTTGCTGCACGGGTACAGCGATGCATGGAACAGCGGATGGCTGAGATATTGTGACGGACTTGGGTTAGCGACGTCAAGTTGCTCCTCCTGAAGCAGACTAAGTAATTAAAAATGGAAAGTTTATGTCTATCCGGGAATTTCAGCAAAAAAAACGGTTTCGCGACTTGAAATTAATAATGAATTTCGCTAAATTGCCAGCGTATGCGTAATGCAAACGAAACCGTCTATGAGACCGGAAGAAAAAACACATAAGACTGAGCATAAGAACCTGCCATCAAAATCCTTTGCCAGAAAACTGTCCTTCTTCATTTTTCTGCTGATGGTACTGCTGTATGTAATCAACATAGTCATAGACTACACATTCTTCACAGACCTTCTCGAAGTCACCGAAGAGACCAGAAAAGTCGCCTGGATAACATCCGTCTGCGATTTCTCCTTCCTCGTAACTATGCTTGTTTCAGTCTATTTCTGCATCACGAGATTTCTCAAGCCGGTGACGATGGAGACCGCACGCATTGAAAATGAACTCCATATAGCCAGAGATATACAGAACGCAATGTTGCCGGAAGCCTATCCAGCCTTCAACGATCACGGCGAATTCAGACTCTCCGCCTATATCCGCCCTGCAAAGGAGGTCGGAGGCGACTTGTACGACTATATGCTCAGGGACAACAGACTGTATTTCCTCATAGGCGACGCAAGCGGCAAAGGCGTGCCGGCATCGATGTTTATGTCCGCCACAAAATATCTCTACAGAGCCCTGGCAAGCGACAATGACTCAGCCTCCGACATCGTCTCCAAAATCAACAACGCCCTATGCGACAACAACAGCACCAATATGTTTGAGACCCTGATAGTCGGCATACTGGACCTTGTGGACGGCAGCCTGGAATTGTGCAACGCGGGTCACACTGCTCCGCTGGCAATCTGTTCTAAGGGCAGCTACTATCTGGAACTTGATTCCAACATCCCGGTCGGAGTAATTGAGAACTACAGATACAAAAGCCGTCATTTCAGGATGTTGGAAGGAGACAAGCTGCTGTTCTACACCGACGGAGTCACCGAAGCCGAGAACTCCGGGAAGCAGCAGTTCGGCAAAGACAGGCTTATGGAAGTGGTCACAAATGATATGGGAAAAGAGCCGAAAGACCTCATCGGCAGCATCACATCTTCCATAAACCTGTTTACCTGCGGAATGGAACAGAGCGACGACATTACCATTATGGCCCTGAGTCTGGAAAATTGCCTTTGGAAACAGGAAATCCGGCTTTCCGACAGCATTGGGGAAATCGGCAAAATCAGAGAAATCATTGAAAGCGCATCGGAAAGGTTCAGTCTTGGCAAAGTCGGGCAGAGAATGATGCTTGCCGTGGAAGAGGCGGCATCAAACATCATCAATTACGGCTGGCCGGAGGGAAGCGGACAAAATTACAGCTCTCCGGAAGGAAGCGAGAAATCAATCACATTTGAACTCAAAATCTTCAGCAACAGTGCCGTAGCAATACTGAAAGACAATGGCATAGCATTCAATCCTTTAGAAAAGGAAGCTCCGGAACTTGACAGGCCGCTGGAGCTCAGACAGGCAGGAGGCCTTGGAATAATGCTCCTGAAAGAACTGAGCGATTATGCAAGCTACAGGCGCCGATGCAACGACACCAATATTCTGTCACTGAAATTCAATTATTAATACTGTTTCGCTTTTGCGACATAAGAGTCAATAACCTATGCAGACAATAATAAACAGAAAAGACAAAAAAGTGGAAATAACAGTTTCCGGCCGGATTGACACCATTGCCTCCCCCGAATTTGAGCAAAGCCTCTCCGGGCTGATGAACGAAGACGATCTGGATGTGATGATGGACTGTTCCGCAATGGACTATATCAGCAGTTCCGGACTCAGGGTTTTCCTCACTTTGCTCAAGGCCCTGAAAGCCCACGGCGGCTCGCTAACACTCATCTCGATGCAGGAGGGCATACGCGAGATCTTCGATATGACAGGATTTTCCAAGTTATTTATAATCAAATAATTAAGACTTTATCAACTTGAATCAATATATGGCTACAATCAGCGAAAAATGCACAGGGCAGCTGTTCCGGGTGAGCAACGCCTTCGACTATGCCGGAACAAGCGGACTTTTCCTCGAATCCGTGAGGGAAATGTTTGAATTCCAATGTGCCCACTCTCCCATTTTCAAAGGCATCTGCCAGCAGTATGGTTTCAGTGTCAATGACATACAGGATGAGGATTCCATACTCAGAATTCCCGCCATTTTCGTGACCGCCTTCAAGGAACGCAAACTGCTCAGCCTCCCTGAGTCCGAAATCGTCAAGACCTTCACTTCCAGCGGCACCACCGGCTCCAAGAGCCAGATCAACTGGGATGCGACCTCAATGCAGAGACAGGAATTTATGAGAAGGTCCATCGTGGAAAGCTATGGGCTCGCCGCCTACGACCAGCTGGTCAACAACCTGGTATTCAGTTACTCACCTGAGGTGTCCGGAAGCAGAGGTGCAGCACACGCCCATTCCTCCTACGCCCAGTTCGCAAAGGAAAATGAGACTTTCTACGCCATTGGCCGGGACAAATACGGTGAACCGGAATTCAAACTTGACGAAGGCATCAAGGCTCTCGAAAGATTCGCCGCATCCGGACTTCCACTTCGCATCACAGGCTTCCCGGCATTCGGCTATATGACTCTCAACGAACTGGACAATAGAGGGATACATTTCAAATTCCCGGCTGACAGCGTGCTCTTTTCGGGCGGGGGATGGAAAAACTACACGGGCAAAACCATTGCTTACGACGAATATGTCGGCCTCGTGAACCGTGTCCTCGGCATTCCGGCAGACAGAATAAGGGATGTCTATGGTATGGTGGAACACGGCGTGCCTTACGTAACCTGTGAGCACGGCCACTTCCACGTTCCCGTTTATTCAAGAGTATGCGCAGTCTCCCCTCATACGATGGAAATCCTGCCGAATGGGGAAACAGGCCTGCTGAAACTCATAACCCCTTATATCAGAAGCACTCCCGCACTTTCAATCCTCAGCACCGACCTGGGTTGTGTCGAAGAGAACTGTCCTTGCGGCCGCCCCGGCAAGTACATAGTGCTCAAAGGACGCGGAGGAGTGAAAAAATACGCCGGTTGCGGCATTTCGGCAGCCCAGCTGCTCAACAGAGGATAGTCCAGCTGCTCAACAGAGAATAGTAATGATGCAAAAACACAAGGCTATGACAGAATGGTATATGTTCGGCGAAATCAGACAGACCGAACGGATTACAGTTGAAGACATTACGGAAGTTATGGAGAAAGCCCGCTCGCTCACAGGGCAAATCCGTGAAGTACCTATAATATATATAATAGACATACTGGACAGGGTGGGACGCATTTTCGCAGATGTGGAAAGTCCTTTCTGCAAGGAAGTTACAGAGACTATGCACCGGCAGCTCGGATGGTCTGAGGCTATGGTTAAGGAGGGACTGCTCACAATTTCGGACATTCTCACCCAGGAACATCTCTCGGCACGTTTAGAAGCGGACCTGGGTGACCTGGGATATCTGGACGGATTCACCTGGAATGCTGCATTCAAGGGTATGGTCAAGGCGGAGCCTTCCGGAGTCATATCCCACGTTTCAGCCGGGAATGTGTTCGTCGGAGCTGTGGACACTCTGGTGCAGGGACTCATCACCAAGAACGTCAACATCCTGAAAATGAGCAGTGCAGACCCGGTTTTCCCAATGATTTTCGCACGGGTGCTGCAGAATGTGGACTACAGGGGTGTGCTCGCCCGTTCTTTCGCACTCGTTCCGTTCAAGGGCGGAGACAAGGAAGTGGAAGCCGTGGTGAAGAAAGAGAGTGATGTGCTTGTGGTCTATGGCGGCGAAGAGACTGTCAAGGCCTATCGCGAAGGCACAGGTTTCCACACCCGCATCATAGAATACGGGCCGAAATATTCCCTGTCCATCATCAGCGCATCGCAGTTGGACCAAAGCAATATCGACACAGTGGCGAGAGAACTTGCTAGGGATTTCACGATGTGGGAACAGTCGGCCTGCTCATCGCCTCACGCAGTCTTTGTGGATTCGCCCGAAAAGGCAGCCGAATTCGCCCACGCCCTTGCCCGGGGACTGGCCTATTGGGCAGAACAGATTCCGCACAGCCAAATCCCTATGAATGAAGCGGTTGAAGTGTTGCGTTCAAGAGAATTGGCAAGGGTTGACCAGGCACTTGGCGAGGCTGAACTCATCATTCCGGCTGTGGACAATCAGGATTGGACAGTCATCCTCCAGCGCAAGTGTACATTCAAGGTTTCGCCTCATCACCGCACGGCTTATGTCATTGTGTCAGAGGACCATTTCACATCCACTGTGGAAGCACTCCGATCCTATGGAAAGTTCATCCAGTCGGTTTCCCTGCTTATGTGCGTTAAGGACAAACTTGCGATGAGCGACATTCTCACAGGACTCGGTGCGGACAGAATCACAAATCTGGGAATGATGGCGCGGCGCAAGCACGGCACGCCTCACGACGGGACCAGGGGCACGAGCGATATGGTCCGCTGGGTGTCCATAGGCAGCGAAAAACCTTTCGAGAATCCTTTTGACTATCTGTCTGACGCCAGGAGGGAAGAATTCCGCCTTGCAAAACTCAATGCCTTCCTCAGTTATGTGCGTCACCACTCCCCTTTCTACCGTGACAGGCTTCCGGAAGGCGACCTGCACAGTCTGAATGAACTTTCAAAACTCCCGGTCCTGACTCCTTCACAGCTCAAAGAAAATCTCCCGCCAAAAGGCCGGGGCATACTCACGGAGCCACTCGGAGACAGCATATCTTTCGGCAGCGGCGGCACGACCGGAGACCCCAAATTCATCCACCGCACAGACAGGGAAAACCATCTGAATGCCAGGCTCATAGGCAAGGGATACGCCCTCTCCATCTTCGACAGGAGCGATGTGGTGGCCAACCTGCTCTTTGCCGGGAATATGTGGGCATCCTTCCTCAGTCACAACGAAGCCATTGAAGCCACCGGGGCACACGTGCTGCCCATAGCAGGAAACATAGCAATGGAGGATATAATGTCGGTGCTGCGTGCATTCAAGCCGACAGGGGCGGTTTCCATTCCGTCCGTGATTCTTTCGATTGCCGAATATGTGGACAGGAACCATATAGAAGACGTAAAAATCAGGAAAATCGTGACGGGCGGAGAGCATCTCTATCCGGAAGCCAAGGCATATATCGCAAAAGTACTGGGCACCGAAAAATTCGCATCCACGGGCTACCTGAGCAACGACACCGGCTGCATAGGCTTCCAATGCGAGGAGCTCACCGGGCCTCTGCACCATATCCACGAGGACTACTGCATAATGGAAGTAGTTGACCCTCAGACCAATGAACCGCTGCCTGACGGGGAAGCCGGAAAGATTCTCGTCACCAATTTCAGCCGCTATCTTATGCCTCTGATCCGCTATGACATAGGTGATATGGGACGCATACTTACCCGCAAATGCAGTTGCGGAAGGACGGTGAAACTGATGGAACTGCTCGGCCGCAGCGACGACACCCTCATAATCGGAGGAGGCAATATCAAACTCACTGATATAGCGCAGATTGTGGGTAAGGTGGAAGGTCTTTCAATGCATTTCAGAATGATGGCCCGGACAGAAAACGCAAAGGACAGGTTCATTGTGGAGGCGGAGACTGTGGAAAAAATCAGTCCCGAAGAGATGGACCTTCTCAGGCAGGAACTGCACAGGAGGCTGATGGAGGACAAGCACGAATTTGCAGCCTTCCTCAAGACCGGAAGCATACTGGAGCCGCTTGTGCGCATAGTGGAGCCGGACTCCCTGCCCCGCAACCGCCGTACCGGCAAACTCAAACAAGTGATTGACGAAAGGAATGTATAGGAAAAGATTAGCATCAGTTACGGTCTCCACCGAACTCTTCCAGACTGAGCCTCTCCAGGACTATATCGTGGCCCTGGCCCTGCACAGCGGAGTGCCCGGGGAGAAATCCATTCAGCTTAAGGTGCTGATTGAGGAGGTGTTCTCGCACATTGTGGGCAAATGTTTCCCTGGCAGGAGCGACGGGCAAATCTGTGTCAGTGCGGATGTGACTTCGGCCAGTTTCATTCTCACTTTTGCCTACCGGGGACTGCCTTTCGCCTACGACCTTCAGACCGCGGACAATGAGACCGATGAAATCAGCCTCAGCCTGATCCGCAATATAAGTTCCACTTACAGGTTGAAGGAAGACGGGAAGAGAGGCCAGAGCATTGAAATCAGCATTACTATCAACCCGGTTGCCCCCTCAGAAGAAAATTCCGCACACTATTCTCCCGCCCCGGATGAGAAATTGGAACTGAGGCAAATCAGGGCCGACGAGATGGAAAAGCTTGTGCAATGCCTCTACAAAGTATTCGGCTACACCTACAGTGCAGAGGCGGTCTACCATCCGGACCTGCTTCGGGAGCAACTCGCGGGAGGGCTCTACCGGGGATTCGTTGCCGTGAACTGCCGAGGGGACATCGTGGCGCATACTTCAATGCAGAAATCTTCGGCTGATGCTGCCATCTGCGAATGTGGACAGGCCTTCGTGAGCCCTGAATACGAACACAGGGGACTCTTTATGAAATTGAAGTCAATGCTGATGGAAGAAGCCGCAAATCTCGGATTGAAAGGCGTTTACAGCAGCGCGGTCACGGGCCATCCCTACACTCAGGAGGCCAATCTCAAACTCGGATGCATAGAAACCGGGCTTGAACTTTCCTATATCCCGAGCAATCTCAAGAGCATAATCAAGAGGGAGGGTGAAAACCAGAGACAGGCTGTGATGTCCTTTTTCAAGCCGACTGGTGCTCAATCGTCTATGGATGTCTATGTGCCTGAGCATCATCGCGGGATGATTGAAGACACCTACAAGCATCTGGGGCTTCAAAGGAACTTGCTTACGACTCCGTCTTCAACTCTTGCCGACGAATCCTCCGAACTTGAAGAGATTGCAAAAACGGAATGGAACCAGATGTATATCAATATAATAAATGCAGGATATGACCTGAGGGAGAGAATCCGCAGAACAATAAGGCGTGCTCTTGCCAACGGAATTGCCGTAATCTATGTGCCAATAGACCTGACGGCACGGTCTGCCCCTGCAACGGTGGAGGCTCTTGAGGCCGAAGGTTTCCTATATTCCGGAATAATGCCTTGCGAATGTCAGGGACGCGACACTCTGCGGCTACAGTATATTGCTGACACAGAGCTTAATCCGGACTATATCATAGCCGCCGGGGAATGGGGTACCCAAATCAAAAACTATGTTATGAAGGAACTGCAACGTGTGGAATAAGAATTTTCTGCTTCTCTGGTTCGGACAGGCCATCAGCCAGATAGGCAACAGAATCTATGTGATGGCCCTCGCGTGGTATATCGTGGCCGTGATGGAAAGTCCCGGCAGGATGATTGTGCTGTTCATAATCTCCAGCCTCCCGTCCCTGGTCTTCGGACCTCTGATTGGACCGCTTGTGGAGAAATGGAACAAGAAAAAGGTCATCATCAGCTGCGATGTCATCTCCGGAGTGCTCACCGCGCTGCTCGCCACCCTGATTCACTTCGGTTACAACTGGTTGTGGCTCATCTACATGGTGTGTTTCCTGCTGAATACGGTGAACCTGTTTTTCAGCCCTTCGGTCAACAGCATTCTTCCGACAATCATACCGCAGGACCACTACCGTCAGGGCACTTCGCTGATGAAAATGATGACCTTCCTCAGCCAGATAATGGGTGCCGCAGTGGGAGGTATGCTGGTCGGCTTCTTCGGAGTATTCTGGAGCATAGCCATCAATGCCGCATCCTTCCTCATCTCGGCCCTGATGTCGGCATTCGTCAGTTTCAAACCGGTGGCAGCGGCCGCTACAGGAAAATATTTCAGCGATTTCAAGGAAGGTTTCCGCTATCTGCGGCGGGACACTATGCTTTCCGGGACCTTGGCCATAGCAGTGACAGTCAATCTCTTCCTGCCGTCTTTCATAGTCCTTGTGCCCATAATCATCAAAAACGGTCTGAACCTCGACGCAATACATTACGGAATCGTCGATGCAGCCATACCGATCGGGGCTGTACTTGTCAGTCTGCTGCTTTCGCTGCAAAAGAAAAAGGGAGAATCCAACCCGATGAGGACGCTTGCACTGAGCATCGCGGGAATTGCACTGGTCTATGTCCTGGTGTCGTATTTGCGCAACTTCGCGACTATGCTGCTCGCCGGAATTGTCTTTGGTTTCCTGTCCAACAATGTGAATATCAAGGTATTGTCCTATTTCATCGAAAAGGTGGAGCCGCAATTCCGGGGACGGGTGTTCTCACTTCTGGAGTCACTGTCCTACGCTTCCATTTCCATATCTTACGTTATAGTATCAATTCTTTCGTCTAAACTGGACATCTATGTGGTGCTGCTCGTGAACGGAGTATGTCTTCTGAGCATAGCAGCCGCATCTATGCTGGTGATGACAAAAGGCAGAAATAGAAATTTATGAACCATCTGACAAGGCAGGAACAGATTGCACAGGCGGTCAAGGTCCTGGAAATTGCAAGAAAATCCCCGTTCTACGCAAAGAAATACGAGAACTTGGGTGAAGTAAAAGATGAAAACGACTGGAGAAAGGTGCCGATGCTCTCCCGCAACGACCTCTTCGAGAACACCTATCCTTCCTCAAAGGATATGCTCACGGGGCCACTGGAGAATGCAATAGTCTCATCCACAGGAGGTTCCACAGGAGTCGCCAGAACCATAGTGCTTTCCCACACCGAATGGGACACATTCTGCCGGGTCCAGGGCGAGGCGTTCCGCCTGCTTGGGGTGCGCGGGGATGACATTGTGGCAAACCTGTTCATAGCCGGACACTTGTGGCCATCCTTCCTCGGGGTGCACGAAATGATAAAATATGGCGGAGGGGTGCATCTTCCGATTTCCTCAAACATCAATGTGGAGGAAGTCTATGCCCTGTGCAAACGCTATCAGCCGACCGTTATTGTCACTCTGCCGACTATGCTGGTATTCCTCGCCGACCTTGCAAAGAAGGACGGATATGTCTTTCCGAACCTCAGAATTGCAGCCTTTGCTGGGGAACAGTTGAGCAGGGAAGCCGAGGCTCACGTGAAACGCTACCTGGGAGTGCAGGAAATCAAGGCCCTCGCCTATTCCAGCGCGGACTGCGGCATAATGGGCTACCAGTGTCCCGATTGCGGATTTGCCACCTACCACGCCCCTACTGCCACCCAGCTCATTGAAATCGTGGATCCGGACACTCTGGAGCCTGTGAAAGTGGGAGAAACCGGAGAGGTGATCATCACCAGCCTTGCCCGGACATTGGAGCCGGTAATCCGCTATCGCATAGGCGATATGGCAACCTTGCTCGCGGAAAGCTGTCCTTGCGGTGACCCTAACCCTCTGTTCAGGCTGGCAGGACGCACGGGTGAGGATTTCAAACTTGGCGGGGCCTATATTTCCGTGGGTGTGTTCGAAAGGGCTGTAAGCGAGTTCTCGGATGTGCTGAGCCTCAATTTCCAGCTTGAACTGGAGGACTTTGCGAACCGGATGGATATTATCCTCACGGTGGAATGCGGAGATAACGGGTCGGAGGAGGCTCTGAGGGCAGCAGCCGGGCTGAGGAACAGGCTTATGGAACTTGTGCCGGAAATCAAGGTCGGGCTGAATGTGGGATTCATAAGGAATTACGAAGTCAGAGTCTCCCCTCTCGGTTCCCTGCCGCGCAATCCCATCACCGGAAAAATCAAGAAAATAGTGGACAAAAGAGTGAAATGATATGGACCGCAACGAACTTTTAAATGATGTATTGCTGAATGTGAAGGCCTACAGGAGGCTTCTGGAGAAGGAAAACGGGTCGTCCGAACTGCCGGAAAGATTTGAGGATCTGCCCCTGCTTACCAAACAGAACTACCTTCTGGAATATCCGATGGAGGAATTGTGCCGAAGGGAGGATTTGGGCCATATCCATCTCATAGGTTCGAGCTCCGGATTCAGCAAGACCGGAGCCGTGTACTGGCCCAAACGCCCTTGCGACGAAGCCGGCTATATGCAGGCCATAGAGCAGATGTTTATTGACACCGCCTCAATCGACAAGAAGAAGACCCTGATTGTGGAATGTCTGGCCTTCGGATTGTGGATAGGCGGAATGCAGATTGCCTCAGCCATCAGAAACATCGCTCTTTCAGGCAGATACTCTCTTACGATTGCGACTCCGGGGCTGGACCTCAAAGCGGCGGTGGAGATAATCCGGGCATATCACCATCTCTACGAGCAGGTGCTGGTCATAACCAATCCGTCGAATATTCCGCTTATTACAGCCCTGATCGGGGATGATGCAACGCTCCGCTCCGGCGGGAAAGTCTCCTTCCCGGTGGTGGGCGAATATTTCACCGAGACTTTCCGGGAGCAGACAGCCAGGACATTCGGGCACAGGGAGGATGCCCCTTTCGTGGTCTGGACAGGTTACGGAAGTGCCGACACTGGCGACCTGGGAGTGGAAACAGCCTCCACAATTGCCCTGCGCAAATACTTGCACCGTCACCCTCAGCTGAGTGAAAGGCTGTTCGGCACAGCATCCGCACCAATGATCCTCGCTGCATCCTCTGCCGCATATTTCGAAATCATAGACGGCAATATAGTGGTTACGAAGAACCAGTTCATCCCTCTGGTCCGCTACAACACCAAGGATGCGGGCGGCCTTCTCAAACGCTCCGATGTGCAAGGCTTCGTGCCTGAAGAATTGTGCAATGCTCTGCCCGAGTCTATGATTTATGTCTTCGGAAGAGCTGACAATGCAGTTATCTTCTATGGTACCAACTTGATAATCAACAACATACAGGAGCACCTGCTGTCGCTGCCCGCTGCAATGGGCTATGGCGGTCTGTTCACTGTGAGGGAAGACAACTCCGACGGCATTTCTTCCTTCGACTTCAACATCTACGTCGCCCCGGAACATTCGTCCGCAGAAACTTTCCTCTCCGGCCTGCTGGATTATCTCTGCCGGAGCAGTGCAGAATTCAACATCAAATACCAGAACCTGAGCAAGTCCGCCCCAAGACCTCTGATTACCGTCCGCCTGACTCCCGTCAGTGAAGCCCCCGTCGGAACCAAGCACCGGTTTATTGTCTGAGGCTGCGTCATTCAGGCCCATGCGTCGAAACGGCCGTCGTCGTCGGGTTGGTCGGCGGGGTCGGGCTCGTGGTATTTCGGGAGGTAGTACTGCTCTATTTCTGCGGCGTATTCCGTAAAATGACCTTCGCGGTAAGC
>JALFCH010000032.1 GCA_022771245.1 Rikenellaceae bacterium
TTGTTGTAACCGATTCTGTTCACTGTGTCCCTCACGACTTTCTGTATGTCCACATAGGCATCATCGGAACGCACTTCTCCGCCCACAATCACCAGACCCGTGGAGCAGAAAGTCTCACAAGCCACCTTAGCCTCGGGGTCCTGGCGCAGGAATTCGTCCAGTACCGCATCCGAAATCTGGTCGGCAACCTTGTCCGGGTGTCCCTCGGAAACCGACTCGGAAGTAAATAGATAATTTTTCTTTGACATAATGTTTATTTTTCTTGTGCAGTTTCCGCCGTTAGTAAACATTAGCTGCTTGCTTTCGGGGCCGACGCTGCAATATATAACAAAAAACTCCGCATATCGAATATGCAGAGCCGCCAAAGTACTTACAGTCAGACCATCAGGCCTTTCTTGACAATTTTAGCATTTTTTCAAGTGGTTGCAAGCAGACAAATCTCTCCACATATTCGGCCGCAAAGGTAAACATAAAAAGAACATTCTGCAAATAATCGAGACAAATCCCGCAACTTTTTAGAGTTTTGGTTGAGCTAACTTTGTTCGTAAACAACTCCCTGTTTCAATCCAGTTAAATCGTCCTCACAAATTGCATTTTCATTTCGGCAAACCGCGAAAATTTTATACCTTTGTAGCGTTAAAGAATTTATAAACCTATTAAAACATTATGAAACAAACAATTAGGTGTTTGCTGTGCCTTTTGGTATCAGCATTGATGTTTGGTGTCTCTGCTTTTGCTCAGGTCACCACATCTGGTCTCAACGGTCGTGTTTCGGATGAGTCGGGTGCTCCGGTTGTAGGAGCTGCAGTAGTTGCAACCCACACAGAATCAGGAACAAAGTATGCGGCCGTGTCTAATGAACAAGGCCGCTTTGTTATTAATGGTATGCGTGCCGGCGGTCCTTATTCAGTAGAGGTTTCCTGCCTGGGCTTCCAGACAGTGACCTACACAGACATCAAACTTCAGCTTGCCGAATCCTTCAGTCTCAATGCCAGCCTCAAGGAAGACAAGCTTATGCTCGGTGAAGCAATCGTGATTGCCACCCCTGCTTCCAAATTCTCTTCCGAGAAGACAGGTGCAGCGACTAACATCTCAAGGTCAGAGATTAATGCTCTCCCTACTGTTTCACGCAGCATTTCCGATGTGACAAGGCTTTCTCCTTACGGTGGAAACGGAATGAGCTTCGCCGGAACAGACGGCCGTACTGCAAACTTCACCGTGGACGGTGCAAGCTTCAACAACAACTTCGGTTTGAGCGACAAACTTCCTGGCGGCGGTAACCCTATCTCCATCGATGCCATCGAAGAACTTCAGGTGGTGATTTCACCTTACGATGTCCGCCAGACAAACTTTATCGGCGGTGGTGTGAATGCAGTTACCAAATCCGGTACAAACACATTCAAGGGCAGTGCCTACATATATCACCGCAACGAAAATATGCGCGGTAATAAGGCAGCAGGCGTTGAAATCCCTACTGCAAGGGAAAAGGACCGTCAGACAATATATGGTCTCACTCTCGGAGGTCCTATCGTAAAGAATAAACTCTTCTTCTTCGTAAATGCCGAGTACATCAGCACTCCTTCCACAGCTGTTCCTTGGAGAGCTTCTGCAGACGGAGTCGGAGACAGCGACAAATATCTTTCTTACGCTTCAGTTGCAGATATGGAGAGGGTTGCTGAGCACGTGAAGACAAAATATGGATATGACACGGGTTCATTTACTTCTTTCCCTGCAAATGAAAGCAATATCAAGGTTCTCGCCCGCATAGACTGGAATATCAACGACAAGAACCATCTCGCAGTCAGGTACAACTACACAAGAAATATGTCGTGGTCTGCACCTAATGCTTCCTCAATGGACGGAGGTACAAGGTCTGCATTCGCTCGTACATCCCTCTATTCTATGGCATTTGCAAACTCTATGTACTCTATAAACAACAATGTACATACGGTTTCATTGGACTTGAATACCCGCATCAACGACAACCTGTCCAACCAGTTCCTCGCCACTTTCTCAAAGCTTGACGATATCCGTGGCACCAACTCAGACGAGTTCCCGTTCATAGACATTCAGGATGGTACTGGCACTAACACCCAGTATATGGCACTCGGTTACGAGCTCTTCACCTGGAACAACGCTGTACACAATACAGTCTTCAATGTTAAGGATGACGTTGTGTACTACGCAGGAAACCACAAGGTTACAGCAGGTCTGAACTACGAGTATCAGATGGCTGACAACGCATATATGAGAAACGGAACAGGTTACTACCGTTATTCAAGCGTTGACGACTTCATCAACGGCGCTGCTCCGGAAGTTGTCTGCCTCACTTACGGTTACGACGGTGAAAAGGCACCTGCAGCAAGGGTTCAGTTCCACAAGCTCGGAATCTATGCTCAGGACGAATGGACACCTGTTGACAATTTCAAGCTCACTTACGGTCTGCGTCTTGACGGTCTGTTCTTCGACAACAAGGATCTTGCAAGAAACGACAAGATATATGACCTTACATACTATCCTAAGAAATACAACTATCAGGAGCGTCATATCGACACAAGCAAGTGGCCGAATGCCAATGTTGCAGTTTCTCCGAGAGTGGGTTTCAAGTGGGATATCCTCTCCGACAAGAGCCTCAGCCTCAGGGGAGGTACAGGTCTCTTCTCCGGTCGTCTGCCTCTTGTGTTCTTCACCAATATGCCTACAAACTCCGGTATGGTGCAGTATCAGGCACAAATCAACGGAAATACCCTTGCTGAAAAGGTTGAGGGATACAAAGGTGCAACTGTAACAAAGGATAACAAGGTATATATCGATATGAATCAGTTTGCCGGCGGTCTCGTTGTGGACGGAAACGGAAAAGCCACAACTCAGGCTCTTCTCGACAAACTCATTTCAATGGGATATCCTTCTTCAATCTATGTTGATGAAAACGGCAAGAGAGGAACCAAACCTTCCTCAATATCTGCTGTTGATCCTAACTTCAAGATGCCTCAGGTATGGAAGACATCCCTGGCTATAGACTACAGCTTCCCTACTTCATTCCCATTCTCAATCACTGCTGAAGGTATATTCAACAAGACAGTGAACGGAGTCACAATCTCTGACTGGTCTATGCGTCCGGTTGAGGGATATGCACGCTGGAACGGAGCTGACAATCGTCCTATCTACCCTGAAGGATTCAGATCAGACAATGTTGTAAAGGCATTCGTTCTTGAGAATACCAATAAAGGATATGGATATTCAGCAAACGTTGCTCTCAATATGCGTCCTTGGGAGTGCCTCAGTTTGATGGCTTCCTATACCCGTACAGGTTCCAAGGAACTTACCGGTATGCCAGGTTCAAATGCAGAGTCTGCATTCACCTATGTTCCTACTGTTGAGGGACCTAACTACATCGGTCTGCACAACTCCCAGTATGTAACTCCTGACCGTATCATTGCTTCAGCAACATACCACGACAAGGGAGGCAACCACTTCAGCTTGATTTGGGAGTCATTCAGAGGCGGTTACAACTATTCATATATGATGGCCAACGATATGAATGGTGACGGTTACTCTTACGATGCTCTCTATATCCCTACTGACGAGCAGGTTGCAAACCGCGAGTTCCGCTTTGTTTCAGACAGCGACCGCGACCGCTTTATGGATTATGTCCACAAGGATTCATATCTGAGCAGGAACCAGGGCAAATACGCAGAGGCTTACAGCGTTTACAACCCTTGGACCAACAGACTCGACTTCAGCTACAAGCACGATTTCAAATTCAATGTCGGCAAGTCAACCAACACCATCCAGCTTTCAGTTGATGTCAAGAATGTTATGAACCTCTTCTATCATCGTTGGGGTGTGATGAAACAGATGAATCCTGATTTGAATTCAGGTCGTATCCTCAAATACGAATCTACAGACCAGGACGGTTATCCGGTATTCTCTACACCTAAAGCAGTCAGCGGCAGCACTCAGACATTCACTCCTATGACTTCTATAGGTCAGTGCTGGTATGCGTCTGTCGGAATCAAATATATGTTCAACTAATCATTCCGGAAAACTATGAAACTCAAAAATATATTTGTTTTTTCATTGCTCGCATCTCTCTTTGCCACAGGATGCGTCAAGGAAACGGCTACGGGTTCATTCAGCAATATTACCGTAGACAAGACCTTCCTCTATATCGGCAAGGAAGGCGGTTCTGTGGATTTGACTGTCAATGCCGACGAGGCTTGGTATTTCGTCAAGAATGAGAACTGGCCGGATGTACTCTCTTTCAACAAGGACGAAAATGGCAAGACAATTAAGGCGAAGCACGATTATTATGGTAACCTTATCAATGATGCTTCTGACATTAATGCTTCAGAAACAAAGGCTTCCTGGTTGTCTTCATCAGTGATGGAAGGCCAGGCAGGAGAGACCAAGGTTACTTTCACAGCTGCTGCCTCCGAAGGTGGAAGGGAAATCACCCTTGCAATTGTCTGCGGTACAAGCAAACAACATTTCATTGTACGTCAGGGTTCGCTTGAGGCTGTCGCTGCAACCTGTAAGGAAATCATTGAAGGTCCTGATGCAAAGACGTACCGTGCAAAGGGAACCGTAACAGCGATTGCTAGTACAACTTACGGCAACTGGTACCTCAAGGATGACACGGGAGAGATTTACATCTATGGTACTCTCGATGCCAATGGGGCCGAGAAGAACTTCGAAAGTCTCAATATTGAAGTCGGTGACCTTGTGGAGGTTGAAGGACCGAAAACCACATACAATGGTGTTGTTGAACTTGTGAATGTTACAGTTCTCAGCATCAGCAAGTCCCTCCTTAAAATCTGCACAAATGTTGAGTCTTATGTGAAAGAGGAAGGCGACCATGTTGCAAAGGTTGCATACAAGGGAAGGGGTCTTGACTACTCTATTCCTGAGGAGTTCAAAGACTGGATTACTGTGACTGGAATCTCTTCTTACGCCGGCACTCCTTCCAAACTTGAGCAGAACCCTGCCGACACAGCATTGGTTTCTTTCCATCTGGCTGCAAACCCTGCAGGCGACCGTACTGGCAAAATCGTGTTCGCATCCGCAGAAGGCAAGAACTCTACAACAGTTGATTTCAACATTCTTCAGAAAGGTGCAATCCTTGAGGTTACTGCTGCTGAGATCAATGCTGCAGAGGATGGACTTACCCAGTACAGGTACACCGGATATGTTTCCAAGGTTGAGGATGCTGCCAAGGGTAAAATTTATGTTACAGATTACACCGGAACAGTTTATCTTTACAAAGTTACAGACTATGCTGCTTCTGGTGTTGAAGAAGGCGATATCATCACTGTAGTTGGTAAGAAGTCTTCATACAATGGAGCCCCTCAGCTCATAGAGTCTGTAGTGGAAAAAAGAATAGATGTCAAGGACATTGACCTTGCCTCATTCAAGGCTCTTGAGGATAACAAGGAGGCATTCTACAGAATTTCAGGTACCGTTACTGAGAGCACTGAGCCGAATACCAAGTTTGACCTTCAAACTTACGGTAATTTTGCACTCACTGACGGCACAACGGAGGTTTATGTATATGGAGTAGTTCCGGGATATGGTGGACCTTCAAAGCAGTTCGCAACTCTTGGAGTCGAAAAGGGAGACAAACTCACCATTGTATGCTACAAAACTTCATTTACGAAGAATAATTATGTTCTCAATCAGGCCGGCGGTGCGTTCTATGTGTCCCACGAGAAAGGCTCATCTGAAGGCGGCGAAGAAGGTGGCGAAGAAGGTGGCGAAACACCTTCTGAAGATCTGATTACCAAGAATATATCTGAAATTTCAGGAGCGACAGCAAATGGAACACAAGTTTCCACGATGAAGTTCGACGACGTAGTCACTTTGACAGCTTCAGCTGGCTCCAATAATGGAAAGGTATATTCGGATGGCGCTGAGTGGCGGTTTTATCAGTCTGAGACAGGTACTCTTACAGTAACAGCTAAAGAAGGTTATACTTTGGAGAAGATAAAGGTTACATACACAAATAAGAATTCAGGAAGTCTTATGATTGGCAATGCAGCACTTGAGTCCGATTCAATAGCCGATGTTTCTGGCAACAGTGTTGTTCTCACTGTTGGAAATACTGGTACAGCTACTAATGGACAGGCTAAGATTACAGCTATTTCGCTGAAATACAAGGCTAATTAGTTCTTCCATACAATCTCATCACGAGGTCCGGAGCAACTCCCCGGACCTCGTTTTTAATAGTCACATATTCGGAAAAGATTGATTTTAATGGTGTACAGAATCTATTAAGCTCTGGCATCTGTAGCCAGTTGCTTTATTTGAGGACTTGATTTCTACAAATCAGTGATACGGTTGCTCTGAGTTCGCCGGGAGTGCCGGAGTTGTGGATGATGCGGTCTATGGCATCGAGGTGTGATTCCATTGGGGATTGGAGCTCAAGGCGGCGCAGCACTTCCTCCCGGGAACAATGGTCTCTTTGCATAACCCTTTCTATGCGGATTTCCACCGGGGCATCCACCCATAGGCAGAAATCCCATACCTTCTCTAAATTCGGCTTGTCAAGTGCAGTGGCAGATTCCAGAACCACGGTCGTGTGGCCTTCGGAAGCCATTTTCTTCCGCCAGGAAATGAAATCCTGCGTCAGGGCAGGGAAAACCATTTCTTCCACCCGACGCAGGAGATTCTTATCCTTGAATATGATACCGGCAAATGCCTTTCTGTCCAATTGTCCGTCTTTACCTCGCAGAGACCGTCCCACAAGGGCTTCAATCTGCGGAAGCAGGCAGGGTCCGTCGCCGTGGTCCTTGTAAAATGATTTCACAGCAGCATCTGCATCATAGCAGGGGATGCCCAGGGACTCGAAAACGCCCCTCACGCTTGATTTCCCGCTGCCTATGCCTCCGGTGAGCAGGATAGTATGGACCGTTTCATTCATTTCTCGGCAGAGGTCTCTTCCACCACCACTTCGACATCGCCGTTCACGCTTTCGACAGACTCCACAACACATTCCTCCTTCGGCCAAAACGGACGTATGTCCTTAGGCAGCAGGAAGTAGATGCCCACAGCCAAAACCACTCCGACACCGGTCCAGATGAGGGCTTTCTTCCAAGCCGGCATCTTTTTGTCTGCAAACGGGTCATTGCCCACGAACACAGGCACCTTGGCAACTGAGGTGAGTTTCTGACCGAAGCGTACATTCACTATGACACTGGAATTCACAGCCCATCCGTTGGCGTTGAGAATAGGTGCAAGGTTGCGCTTGCGAAGTTTCAGCCACGCCATCACCATAGACGGTCCGGAAATGACGAGTATGATGCCTAAAATGGTGGCAATCAGCTGCATCCATCCGAGGCTGGTGAGAGTTGCGAGGGCACTGGCAAGGAAGGTTCCTATGGACCCGAGAGCCATACCTATCATAGCGAATATTCCTGCAAACTTGGACACGTCGAAGGCACTTGCCTGTTTCGGCGCTTCCTGGGCAGGTGCGGCGGCCTTGTCTCCTGCGGCACTGATTTTCGCTGTCGCCTCAGTCATCACCTTGGAGTCCTGTTTGGCGGCAATCTTGTTGATTTGATCCTCGATGAACGATCCCATCTTGCGGTACGGAGCCCAGAAAGCCTGACGGACGCTGATGGGATTGTCTATGATCTTGACCACCGTGGCATCATAGTCATTGCCCTTGCGGTCGTAGAAGATGGCATTTACTCCCACCTTGAGATTGTTCACCTCTCCGTCTGTCATCACTGCCACTATGGTCATCTTTGCGTTGCTGTGACGAGCCACGCAGTCGCAGTAAATCAAGTACATCCCGCTATGTCCGGCCATTGTGGCCTGCTTGCCCATATCGCTGACTCTTATGCAGAGGTCGCAGCTTCTCTGGTCGATGTAGAGCGTTCCGGCCTGGAAAATGGCAGCTCCGTCATCAGTGCAGTAGAAGTCGCTGAAAGTCACATAGTTTCTCAGGAGCTTATAGAAATCTCTATGGAGTATGAGGAGCTTGCGGAGTTCCTGTATGGCTTCCATTTCCTTGCTCAGGGAAAGGTCCTGCGCAATGAGGGCTTCGAGTTCTGCCTTGCGGTTTTCGCTGACTATGGTCTCCACCCGGTCATAGCCCAAAATTTCCACTTCGCATCCGTTCTTGGAAGAGATATGGGCTGCATAGGCATCCAGTTTTGCAGAGCAAGTCTTCCACTGGTCTTCGGTGATGGCCTTGGCCTGAGGAAATTCCTTGTCCAGCACCAGGGACTTGAACTTGCTGAAGGCAGCCTGCCAGGCAGGGTTGATGCTGTCGTAGTCCAAATTTCCTTCCGGGTTGACTCTGGCAATAGGGTAGGCTGCAATCTCTGCTGCACTTGCAGACAGGTCCTTCTCACTGATTCCGCCGATTTGCGCGGCTGTGACATCGAGTACGGCAGTGCTGTCAGGGTTGAACTTTGCAAGGGAGCATCGCATAAAGAAGTCTGCCACCTTGGACTTGAGGGCGTTGCATGCATCAAGGGCAGCTGCGGTGTCTGCTCCATAGGCATAAAGGTCCTCTGTGTCAGCTTTTTTCCAGGTGTTCAAAGCCGCTGCGGCTGCATAGAAGGCATCCAGTTTTGCGCTGTCTATGCCGTCTTTGCCGCTCCTGTCCTTCACGCTGCCGACAGTGGACATACATTCTTCAATCAGTTTCCTCAGACCTTCATCATCTGCAGATTCCGGGATGATGACCCCGTCCCCGTTGAATCTCGTGCCTGCAAATATGGCCTCCCTGTCGGAAACATCCCCGAGAGTGAGATCTTCCAGACTTGCCTCGGGACAGCGTTCCGCCTTGTTTTTCAGCAATTGAAGGGCGCAACTGTGCAGCAGTGAACCCTGAGGGGTATCTGTCCGGATTGCCGAGAGTTTAAGGGCAGGGCTTTTGTCCACGAGTGGGTCCAGATTCGTGAGGACAGTTTTGAGCCAGTCCACGGTCTTGAGCACTTCGTTGACGTGGATGTTGCCGTCCTTGTCCAGATCCACTATGGAAAGTGTTTCCGGATCCATTTCAAGACCTGCTGCAGGACAACTCAGGACAGTCCAGAGTTTTTGGTCGAGTTCGCGCAGGTGCGCTATGTCCTCGCCGGTGCTGACGTTGACTCTTGTCACTCCTCCGAAGGTGGAGAAATGCCATTCATAGTCACCATTAGACCTCATCGTGCCCGGTTTGGACGCGATGTTCTTGAGTTTCTTGTTCATAAACCGGAACTTTTCAGACAGTCAGGATGTCCTTCTCCTTTGCAGAGACGAGTTCGTCAATCGTTGCAATCCATTTGTCGGTCTCTTTCTGAACGTTCTGCTCGTAATCCTTCTGCACATCTTCCGAAAGACCTTCCTTCTGAGCCTTCTTCAGGGCCTCGATGGCATCGCGGCGGGAGTTGCGGACAACGATTTTTGCGCTCTCTCCGGCAGCCTTGGCCTTCTTGATGAGTTCCTTGCGGCGCTCCTCTGTGAGAGGCGGTACGTTGCAGCGTATGGTCTCGCCGTTGTTGGACGGAGTGAGTCCGAGGTTGGCATCCAGTATGGCTTTCTCGATGACCGGAATCATCTTCTTCTCCCACGGCTGGATTGCGAGAGTTCTTGCATCAGGAGCAGTGACCGAAGCCACCTGAGGAATAGGTGTGAGTGAACCGTAATAGTCCACGAGCACGTTTGCAAACACAGTCGGATTTGCTTTGCCCACCCTGTAGGTCTTGAGGTCTTCTTCGAGGAAGGCAACTGCATCTTCCATTCCCATTCCGGCTTCTTCCAGAATTTCTTTTGCTTTCTCTATCATAATAAGTTGTTGTTTGATTTGTTGGCTTTGTGTATGTGACCTGGCCCTGCCGCTATGACGGACGAGCCGCGTTTAAACGTGTACAAGTGTGCCGACTTTTTCCCCGTCCACGAGCTTGCTCAGATTGCCCTTGCAGTTCATATCGAACACAATGATAGGCATATTCCCTTCCCTGCACAGGGCAAATGCCGTCTGATCCATAATCTTGAGCCTGTCTTCAAGGGCCTTGTCGAAGCTCAATTCGTCGTATTTCACGGCATCAGGGTCCTTTTCCGGGTCTGCGGTATAGACTCCGTCCACCCTTGTGCCCTTAAGAAGAGCATCGGCCCCGATTTCCAGTGCCCTGAGTGCGGAACCCGAGTCGGTGGTGAAGAAAGGATTACCAGTGCCTCCTGCAATAAGGGCCACTCCTCCCTTTTCCATCAGTGCCACGGCATCGTCCCTCATATAATATCTTGCCACAGGCATCATAGGAGTTGCGGTGAAGACCTCGGCCTCCACACCGGCGCTGCGAAGAGCCATCATCAGTCCCAGAGAATTGATAACGGTGGCAAGCATACCCATCTTGTCACCGTTCACCCGGTCGAAACCTTTGCCCACTCCGCTCAGACCGCGGAATATATTGCCTCCTCCTATGACTATGGCCACCTGCAGCCCCTTGCGGACAGCAGCGGCAATTTCTTCTGCGTATTCTGCAAGGCGGTTTTCATCGATACCCTTGCCCTGTGAACCTCCGAGGCTTTCGCCGCTGAGCTTGAGCAGCACTCTGTGATATTTTTTAGATTTGTTTTCCATAGCTGTGTTGTTTTATCCAAAATGGTAAATCAAACAAAAGTATCGAATAATTATGAAAGTTGCAAGAAAGAATATATCTTTGCAGTCCTTGAGACAGAAGTTTAAGTAAAGACAACAGACATATTTATGGCTAACATTCTAACATCATCAATCGGCAAGAAGCTCATTATGAGCATCTCGGGACTTTTTCTCATTGTATTTCTCCTGCTTCACGTGTCGATTAACCTGTTTTCTGTAATTGATTTGTTTACCGGTTCATACGGCAGCCCGGACGGTCTTTTCAAGGCCGGTTGCGACTTTATGTCCCTGCCTATTGTGACTGTGATGGTGCCTGTGCTTGCACTCGGGTTCTTCATCCACATCTTCTACGGATGTTACCTCACCTGGACCAATCTCCGTTCCCGTGGAGGTTATTGCCGTTATGCTGTTTCCAGCAAGGCAAAGACAGATTCCTGGGCTTCCCGCAATATGATAGTGCTCGGAATCATCATCCTCGGTTTCATCGCCTTCCACCTCACCCATTTCTGGGCTGATATGCAGCTCAAGGAGTTCACAGGTCAGGAAATGTCTGATCCTTACGCTCTGCTCGACAGGACTTTCGGAGTATGGTGGGTTGCAATTCTCTATCTGGTGTGGTTCGGTGCAATCTGGTTCCACCTCACCCACGGTTTCTGGAGCGCATTCCAGACCGTAGGCTTGAACAACAACATCTGGCTCAAGAGACTCAAGGTGCTTTCCTACATAGTTGCAACGCTGTTTTTCCTCGGCTTCGCATCTGTGACTGTGGCAGTTTGCATCCACAATTATTTTCCTGCCATCCTCTAACGGAGAGAGCAGAATAGATTTTGAATACCTGTTCTTTTCGGTAAAAGAATAGGTATTTTTTCTTATTTTTGCAGGCCGCCTCTGCGGTTCGTGGTCAGTAGAATTAAACTTTAACAATATGATAAAACCAGCAAAAAGGACGGAAGTGGTAAAAGAGTACTACTTCTCAAGGAAAAACAAGGAACTCGCAGCAGTGAGAGCTCTGCGTGAGTCCAAGGGAGAACCTGCTCTCATCAGCTTGGGAATAGGTGCACCGGACAGGATGCCGCCGCTTTCAGCAATCGAGGCTCTCTGTGAAACTGCCCGTCGCAGCGACGTACACGTATATCAGAATTACAAGGGCTCTCCAGAGTTGCGCAAGGCGTATTCTGACTGGTATGCCAAGTGGTATGGCGTGCAGCTCAACCCGGAAAACGAAATTCAGCCGCTGGCTGGTTCCAAAGAGGGTATTCTGCTGCTTGCGCTGGCTTTTATCAACAGGGGAGACAAGGTGCTCGTGCCAAACCCGGGCTATCCGACCTACACCTCCGCTCTCGAGTTGGTTGAGGCAGACATAGTGACCTACGACCTGCTTCCGGAGAATAATTGGGAGCCTGATTTCGAGGCCCTTCAGAGGATGGACCTGCGTGGAGTGAAGATGATGTGGATGAACTACCCTTCAATGCCTACAGGAAAGGCCGCTTCGCAGGAACTCTATCGCAAGGCTGTGAAATTCGCCCTGGAGCACGACATCCTGCTCGTGAACGACAATCCTTACAGTTTCATCCTCACTGACAAGCCTCTTTCAGTTTTCTCTGTGCCGCGTTCAAAGGAGTGTTGCATAGAGCTCAACTCCCTCAGCAAGGCTCACAATATGTCCGGATGGCGTATCGGAATGGTGGCAGGAGATGCTGAACTCATTTCCTCGGTGCTGAAGGTGAAGTCGCAGATGGATTCAGGTATGTTCAAGCCTATGCAGATGGCTGCAGTTGCTGCTCTTTCTGAGGGTGAGGAATGGTTCGAGCAACTCAACGAGGGCTACCGTGAAAGACGCAAGGTGGCTGGACGTATTATGGAAATGCTTGATGCTGAATATCTTGCTGATGGTACAGGCCTCTTCGTGTGGGGTAGGGTAAAGGACAACAATCCTCTTCTGACAAGGCTTGCGGATGCAGAGAAACTGGCAGCGGATGCAGATCTTTCTCTCAGCCGACCTGAAGACGGAGTTGCAAAATCAAAGGGAGAAATCATTTCCGACTACCTGCTCTATTCAACCGGAGTTTTCATTACTCCTGGCTGCATTTTCGGAAGCAACGGACGAGACTATATCCGCATATCCCTCTGCGCCACAGCTGAAAAACTCGAAGAAGCCTACGAAAGGATAAAGAAGGTGCTCTGATATGCCGAAGGTGAAGACATTGGGAGTTGTCGGACTTGGTCTCATAGGCGGGTCAATGGCGCTGGATCTCCACAAGAGGGGGTTCGCGGATGTCGTGCTCGGAGTTGAGGCTGAGCCGGTCAATGCGGAAGCGGCTCTGAATCTGGGACTTGTGGATGAGATTCTGCCATTGGAGGAGTGTGCCCGCAGGAGTGACCTTCTGGTGCTTGCGGTGCCGGTGGGGGCTGCTTTGGCTATGTTGCCGCAGGTTCTCGACATTTTTGCGGACTGTGAAGGTGATAAAATCGTCATTGATGTATGTTCCACGAAGTCCGCGCTGGTGGAAGCTGTCAAGGACCATCCTATGCGGCGGTGCTATGTGCCGACTCATCCTATGGCGGGAACGGAGTATTCCGGGCCTTGGGCTGCGCAGCCGGGACTTTTTGACGGACGGGCCTGTATCATCAGCAATAAGGACGATTCCGCTCCGGAGGCTGTCAAATTGGTCGAGGAAATATATGACTGCCTGAATATGAGGGTAATACCTATGGATGCGGCCAACCACGATGTGCATACAGCTTATGTTTCCCACATTTCTCACGTCACATCTTTCGCCCTTGCTCTGACGGTTCTGGAAAAGGAGAAGGACGAAAAGCATATCTTCGACCTGGCTTCCGGAGGTTTTTCCTCCACTGTGCGTCTTGCCAAGAGCAATGCGGATATGTGGGTGCCTATTCTTACGCAGAATAGGGAGAATGTGCTTCAGGTTATGGACACATATATGGAGATGATGGGCAGGTTCCGCAAGGCTGTGGATGAATTGGATGAAGAGGGCATACGGGAACTTATCAATCAGGCCAACCGCATTAAGAGAATACTAAGATAATGAAATAATAATACCTATGACTGAGAAATTCGACATAGTACCCCTCAATGAATGGGGAATGTTTTCCCTTCCGCCGCGTCCCTGCGTAATCGCTGGACCGTGCAGCGCTGAGAGCGAAGACCAGATAATGCAGACTGCCGCAGGGCTTAAAGAATTCGGTATCAATGTGTTCCGTGCGGGAATATGGAAACCGAGGACTCATCCCGGCTGCTTTGAAGGCATCGGGGTACCGGGACTCAAATGGCTCCAGAGAGTGAAAAAGGAATACGGGATGAAAGTTGCTACTGAGGTGGCAAGTGAAAAACACGTGTTCGAGTGCATAAAGCACGGTGTGGACCTCGTCTGGCTGGGTGCACGTACCAGTGCGAATCCTTTCCTCGTGCAGGAGATTGCGGACGCCCTTGCCGATACCGACATTCCTGTGTTGGTTAAGAATCCGGTGAACCCCGACCTGGACCTTTGGATTGGAGCACTTGAAAGACTCCACCGTGCCGGCATACGCAAACTTGGAGTTATCCACAGAGGTTTCTCCACAAGCGAAAAAATCAAATACAGAAACGACCCTCTCTGGCAGTACGTGATTGAGCTCCGCAGCCGCTTCCCTCAGATTCCGGTGTTCTGCGACCCTAGCCACCTTGCCGGAAGCAGGGCATATCTACAGGAACTTTCACAGAGGGCTATGGACCTTGGACTTGAGGGGCTTATGGTGGAGAGCCACTGCGATCCTGCCTGTGCTTTGAGCGATTCCAAGCAGCAGCTCACTCCGGCTGACCTTAAGGATTTGCTGGAGAATAAGCTAATAGTCAGGGATGCGGACACATCCGACAGTGCTTATCGTGAGACCATCAATCAGTTGCGTGCAAAGATTGACGTGGTAGATGACAATCTGATTCATCTGCTTGCCCAGCGTATGGAAATCAGCCGCAAGATTGGGCAGAGCAAGAGGGAGAACAATATTGCTATTTTGCAGACTTCCAGGTGGGACCAGGTGTTGGCTGAGATGATTGAGAAGGGGCGGGAACATGGGTTGGACGAGGATTTCATCAAAGTTGTATTTAATGCCATCCACGAAGCTTCCGTCAAAGCGCAGGAGTGAGCTAAAGAGGCGATTTCTGCGTTGCACTCCTCGTCAAATTCCTCACAACCGAAAGGTTGCTGCGGAGAAAATGATTGAATGAAAGACCTCGCGGGCGGAGTCTGAAAGGAACTCCGCCTTTATTGGCAGATAGAATAGCCGTTTTTTGAGCTCGTCGGAAATCCTGCTGCAATCCCTCACCCTCTGGGCATCTTTTTCGGTGGTAATGACCAATGATGTAGGAAATTCCGATGCCTGCCTTTCCACGGCCCTGATGTCTGCGCGACTGAACTTGTGGTGATCCGGAAACTTGATATGCCCCACAAGCCTGTAACTCAGCCTGAGCTGCTCCGAAAAAGCAGTGTCGTCGGCAATCCCGCTGAACATCACAGCCATCTTCGAATACAGATAGCGGCTGTCCCCCTCCGGAAATACCGCCTTCGCAGTATCGTACCCGGTACGGGTAAAGAAAAGATACTGTTTCCTGCCATTGTCGCCCCTGATTCCGCAGGCTTCCTTCTGATTGTATCTTTCTATGCCCATGGAAATCGCC
>JALFCH010000051.1 GCA_022771245.1 Rikenellaceae bacterium
GTGACTTTCCATTGGGTCAAGGGGCACGCCGGGCATCCGGAAAATGAGCGTTGCGATGCTATGGCTGTGGCTGCCGGGGCTGGGGCTGTGGCTGCCGGTGTGATTTTGCCGGCCGATCCCGGATATGTTCCTGAGCAATGATGCTCCGTCCATATCTCCATTTCTATCTCCATTTCTATCTCCTTATTCCTCTCCTTATTCCTCTCCTTATTCCTCTCCATTTCCACCTCCATATCCCTCTCCATATCCCTATCTCCATTTCCACCTTCATTTCCACCTCCATATCCTCTCCATATCCCTCTCTCCATCCCCATCTCTTCCCCTGTCCACACCAGAGCCATCCAACTCCCCATAATTATATTTTGAAAAACACGTGCAAATGATTAAATTTGCCCGATTTGTGCGCTTTTGTGCATTCGCGTGTGATTGAGGTCCACGGATTTGCCGTTTCAGCGTGAAAATAAAAAAGATAATTTGAAATTTAACTGACAATATGGGATTAGCAGAAATTTTTAAGAAACTTTTCGGAACCAAGGCCGACAGGGATATGAAAGCCATCAGGCCGATTCTGGACAAGGTGCTTGCGGCGTATGCTGAAATCGATGCCCTTTCAGATGACCAGCTAAGAGCCAAGACACTGGAACTCAAGGCCTTTGTTGCCGATAAGATTGCGGCTGACGAGAAGCGCATTGCTGAGATCAAGCTTGAACTCGAAGGCGACATCGACATAGAACAGAAGGAAAAACTTGCCACCGAGTCAGACAAACTCACAAAGAAAATCGACGAAGACATCGAGGCTGCACTGAACGAAATCCTGCCACAGGCATTTGCAATAGTGAAATCCACAGCCCGCAGGTTTGCTCAAAACAGTGAAATTGTTGTTGAAGCAACGGAATTCGACCGCAACCTCAGCGCAAAAAGTGATTTCGTTGAAATACGTCAGGAAGAAAACGGCGGTCCGGACAAGGCTGTATGGCACAACAGCTGGATGGCCGGAGGAAACAAAATCACCTGGGATATGGTCCATTACGACGTGCAGCTCATCGGCGGTATAGTTCTGCATCAGGGAAAGATTGCCGAGATGGCCACCGGTGAGGGAAAAACACTCGTGGCGACTTTGCCGGTGTTCCTGAACGCTCTTGCAGGCAAGGGAGTGCACGTGGTGACTGTGAATGACTACCTTTCCAAACGAGACTCCGAATGGATGGGCCCGCTCTATCAGTTCCACGGACTGAGTGTGGATTGCATTGACAAGCATCAGCCGAATTCCGATGCCCGCCGCCGTGCCTACGCCTGCGACATCACTTTCGGAACCAACAACGAATTCGGTTTCGACTATCTGCGTGACAATATGGCGTTCAGCCAGCAGGACCTTGTGCAACGCAAGCACCATTATGCAATCGTGGACGAGGTGGACTCAGTGCTCATTGACGATGCAAGGACTCCGTTGATTATATCTGGACCGGTGGAAAGAGGTGATGATCAGCAGTTTGCGCAATACAAGCCTTATGTGGAGACCCTTTACAACAAGCAGAAAGCCCTGGTGAACACCATACTCAACGAGGCCAAGAGACTCATAGCCGCCGGCGATGAAAAAGAGGGTGGAGTGCTGCTTTTCCGTGCTTTCAAGGGCTATCCGAAATACCGTCCTCTCATCAAGTTCCTCAGTGAGCCGGGTATGAAGCAGCTGCTCCAGAAGGTGGAGAACTACTACATTCAGGACAACGAGCGCGAGATGCCGTACATCACCGACCCTCTGTATTTCGTCATCAACGAGAAACAGCGCACCGTGGATATGACCGACAAGGGACGCGACGTGCTGGCTGCGGCTGTCAATGACGACAATTTCTTCGTGTTGCCGGATGTGGGCGCATCCATTGCCGAAATCGAGAAGAATGTCACCGACCCTGCCGAGAAACGCCAGAAAAAGGATGAACTTATGGCCGACTTTGCGCTTAAGAGCGAGAGAGTACATACTGTGAATCAGCTGCTTAAGGCTTATACTATGTTTGACCTCAATGTCGATTACATCATTTCCGAAGATGGCAAAATCAAGATTGTGGACGAACAGACCGGCCGTATAATGGAGGGAAGGCGTTGGAGCGACGGATTGCATCAGGCGGTTGAGGCCAAGGAAAATGTGAAGGTGGAGGCTGCAACCCAGACTTTTGCTACCATCACTCTTCAGAACTATTTCAGGATGTACCACAAACTCGCCGGTATGACAGGTACGGCAGAAACGGAGGCGGGTGAGTTCTGGAGTATCTACAAATTGGATGTGGTGGTGATTCCGACCAACAAGCCTATTGCCCGGATTGACTATAACGACCTGATATACAAGACAAAGAAGGCCAAGTACGATGCCGTCATCGAGAAGGTTGTGGAGTTGAAGAACGCAGGAAGGCCGGTGCTCGTGGGTACGACAGACGTGGATACCTCGGAGTTGCTTGCCAGGATGTTCCTCCGCAGGGGTATCAAGGCTCAGGTGCTGAATGCAAAGCAGCACGCAAGGGAGGCCGAGATTGTGGCTCAGGCAGGACAGTCCAGCACTGTGACCATTGCGACCAATATGGCGGGACGTGGTACGGACATCAAACTTTCTCCTGAAGTGAAAGCAGCCGGTGGACTTGCCATCATCGGTACGGAGCGCCACGACAGCCGAAGGGTGGATCGCCAGTTGAGGGGACGTTCCGGACGTCAGGGTGACCCGGGTTCATCCATATTCTTCATTTCGTTGGAAGACAACCTGATGCGTCTTTTCGGTTCCGAGAGGATTGCTAAGGTTGTGGACAGTCTGGGTATGCAGGAAAATGAGGCACTTGAGGCACCTATGCTTTCCAATGCAATCGAGAAAGCCCAGAAGAAGGTGGAGGAGAACCATTTCGGAGTGCGTAAGAGAACCCTCGAGTATGACGACGTGATGAATTCCCAGAGGGAGGTCATATACAGCAAGAGACGCAATGCCCTGTCGGGTGAGAGAATTGAAATCGACATATACAATATGATGCAGGACACCGCAGAGATTTTTGCGGAACGTGCTGCGAATATGGTTTATGCTGATTTTGTGGAGGATGTAATGGGCCGTCTTTCGATGGATGTGGATTTCGATGAGGAGTTCTTCAACAAGGCCACCACAGAGAAACTTGCGGAGGCACTTTTCGAGAATATGAAATCCACCTATGCCCGCAGGCTCGAAAGCATCAGCCAGCGTGCCTTCCCTGTAATCAAGCAGGTTTATGAGACTCAGGGCAACCGCTATGTGAACATTGCCATTCCTATCACTGACGGACGCCGTATGCTGAACCTTTCGGTGAATCTGCAGAAGGCTTATGAAAACGGAGGCAAGGAAATCGGCAAGGCCCTTTCCAAGACCATAGTACTCTTCGAAATAGACCGTCACTGGAAGGAGCATCTCCGCGAAATGGACGACCTCAAGCAGTCCGTGCAGAATGCTTCCTATGAGCAGAAGGACCCTCTCCTCATCTATAAGTTCGAGAGTTTCAATCTCTTCAGCTCGATGCTTGAGTCACTGAATATCGATGCTTTGTCTTTCCTGCTTCGTGCAGGCATAGCTCTTCGGGAGGATGCTCCCCGTCAGGCAGCCGAGCCAAGAAAGCAGGATATGAGCCGTATGACAACCAGCAGGACGGATCTGGTGACAAATTCAGGTGCGCCTAAGGTTAAGGCTCCGATTAGAGTGGATAAAACAGTAGGCCGCAACGACCCTTGTCCTTGCGGTTCAGGCAAGAAATACAAGAACTGCCACGGAAAGCAGGCGTAAATATTTGAAAATATGGGATATAAAGATCAGCAGCCTACGGGCAATATCAATGAAGTAAGCAGAATTGCGACCGGGACCGTTTTCAAGGGTGAAATCGAGTCCAAGTCTGACATAAGGATTGACGGCACTTTCGATGGAAAAATCAATTCCACAGGCCGGGTAGTAGTCGGTGAGGGTGCCAATGTAAAAGGTGAGATAGTCTGCGGCGATGCGGATATCTTCGGCAAAGTGGATGGCAGCATCAATGTCAAAGGTATTCTGTCGCTCAAATCCTCCTGCGTGGTAAAGGGTGATTTGGTCATATCAAAACTTGCTGTGGAATTGGGCGCATCTTTTGACGGCACTTGCAAGATGCTTTCCACCAAGCCTGTAACTCCGGGTGTAACTACAAAGTAATTTAAGATATGAAAAAGTGGTTTATTATTGCTGCATCAATGATTGCGGCAGTTTCAGTTTTATCCTGCACAAAGATTTTTCCTGCCGATGATGACCAGAAGGTTCCTATTACCGGGGATGAGGAGGGGACTGATGTGCCTGAGGATTTTGTCAATCTTTCGGCTGACGGGTATAAATACGGATATGCAGTTTATTACGGACAGGCTTGGGATATTGAATCTACCGATTATGCTGATTGGGTACTCTATGTCAGCGAGACTCCATTTGATATCAATGGTGATGATTTTATGTCATCCGGGGATTACGCTATGATTGAGGTTCTGACTGCGAAATCGGCGACAACTGCAGTTCCGGCAGGTACTTATACTTGTATGACTACAGGGGCTGAGTCTGAGTTTGTCCCGGGTGCATTGATTTACGGAATGATTGACGATGATGGTTATCCTACTTATGGGACTTGGTTCTTTCAGGGAGACGATTTGGCCGGGGCAACCGGTGGCAGCATTGATGTAAAGTCCGTCACAGGAACTGCCTACACCATTGATGTTGACCTTGTGGATGAAGACTACGGTTATTCTGTAACCGGCTCATTCACAGCGAATCTGGAATATATTGACGCTACCGTTTCTGCTGCACAGGCAAGAAAGGCAAAGAGTTCATTGTCAAAGAAGGCTTTGGTAAAGAAGTTGCAGAACAAGAAGAAAGCCGCGGCCTCTCACCCTACAAAGGCCGAAAGAGAAACTAAATTCAGGCCGCGTTTTGCAAAGTAGCAAGTAATTGCTAACTTTGCAGTTCCAATGGGGATGTTTTGGTTTTGACAGCATCAGACATTGGACGGTAAGCACGTCGGGCGTCGGAACCTTGCCCGTAAATCTCAGATTCCAAACAATTAGTTGGCAACAACTCTTATGCACTCGCTGCCTAGTCTGCAAAGCACACTAGCTTAATCCGGTCCGCCAAGGCTGCGGGCCCGACGAGTATCCCTCAG
>JALFCH010000073.1 GCA_022771245.1 Rikenellaceae bacterium
GTTTGGCACAGACATTGCAAACTCTTTCGGTCGAATAGTTTTTTCATAGGTTAAGTTTTAGGTTAGAATTGGAACGGCACTCGGTGTGAATCGCGTGCCGTTCTTCTATTTTTGTATATCTTTTTTTGTATATCTTTGCGGGCAAAATGAAAGCTTATGGGGAAGAGTCCGCTTAAACAACTTGCGTCCGAAACGGCCGTATATGGAATGAGCACCATATTGGCCCGAATCATCAATTTTCTGTTCGTTCCGTTCTACACCAGACTGCTGACCACTGCCAGCTACGGAGTGGTCACTGAATTTATGGCCTACATTGCCGTGCTGCAGGTGGTCCTGGTGATGGGTCTGGAAACCGGATGCTTCCGTTTTGCTAACAAGGACGGCAACGACCCGGACAAGGTCTATACCGGTGCGCTGGCAGCAGTGTCGGGCCTGAGTCTGGCTTTTCTGGCACTGATGATAGCCTTTGCGGGGCCCATATCCCGGCTTTTAGGCTATGACGGCTACTCTTCCTGCATAATGTATATGGGCGGAATTCTTGCCCTGGACAGCATCACGGCCATACTTTTCGCCCGCCTTCGCCAGGAGCACAAGGCCCTGAAATTCGCGATATTCAAAACCGTGAAAATCCTGGTCGAGACCGGAGCCAACATAGTCCTGTTCTTCCCTTTTGCCGCCTTCTGCTCGCGCAAGGCTGAGGCACTCGGAATCGCCGTTTCCGAACTCGGGCCAGACCAGCTGTGGCTGCTGCATTTCGTCAGCCCGACTCCCGACTTCAGCTATGTGATCTTCGCAATACTCGTCAGCTGCATAGTCTGCGCCCTGCTGTTCATCCCCGACCTCCTCAGGCTCAATCTCAAATTCGACGGCAAACTTCTGCGCCAGATGCTCGCCTATTCCCTGCCGCTTATGGTCGCGGGACTGCCGGGCACGGTGAACGACTTCATAGACAGAATCCTCTTCCGTTTCCTGGACCATAATGCCGAACTCTGGCAGTCCAGCCTCGGTATCTTCCAGGCGGCAGTGAAACTTGCGGTAATAATGAATCTATTCATCCAGATGTTCCGTTTCGCCGCCGAGCCTTTCTTCTTCCAGAGGGCCGCCGACCGCAACAGCAGGGAACTTTACGCAAAGGTGATGGAATGGTTCACGGCATTCTGCGGGCTGGTTTTCCTCGGAGTGATATTATATATAGATGTGGTGTCGCTGCTTCTGGGAAGGGATTTCCGCAGCGGAGTGGGAGTGGTGCCGGTGATGCTGTTCTCGTATATGGTGCTGGGGATGCTGTTCAATGTGTCGATGTGGTACAAGCTGTCGGGAAAGACCAATATGGCAATCTGGATTACCAGTGCGGGACTGGTGGTGACGGTGATTGTGAACCTCATCTTTATGCCGAGGTATTCATATTGGGCTGCGGCTTTCGGACATCTTGCCAGCTATCTGGTGATGTTCGCCCTGAGCGCCTTCCTCGGTCAGAAGCACTACCCTATCCCCTACCGCTGGGGCCGGCTCGCGGGCACACTTGCTCTGATGTTCGCCTGCTGGGGCATAGCCACGGGACTGGACCATTGGCTATGGCCGGAGACTGCTGCAGGTTGGGCACTTGCGGGGAAACTGGCCGTCCACACCCTCGTCATTCTGGCCTATTGCGCTACGGTTCTGCCCCTGCTTGGTGCCAGCTTGCACAAAAAGAGCCCCAAGATGGCCAAGTAAATATCGGAATTAGCAGATTTTTCGCTATATTTGCAGGTTATTTGCGCGAAAATTAAAAAACTGAATACAATTATGCTGAACAATCTACTTCAGACAGTCACCGACACGGCTTCAGTCATTGAAGAAGCCATTCCGGAGCCGGTGAGACAACAGGTCAAGATGTCCTACTTCGAACTGGCAAAGTCCGGAGGCTGGCTTATGATAGTCCTGCTCCTTCTTTCAGTAATCGCAATCTATATCTTCGCGAGCAAATGGTGGCTCATCCACAAGGCCGGCAAGGTGCAGAAGAACTTTATGGACGAAATCCGCGACCTCATACACGAGGGAAAAATCAAGTCGGCAATTTCACTCTGCCAGCAGTCGGACACACCTATTGCAAGACTTGTGGAAAAAGGTATCGAAAGAATCGGAAGACCTCTGCAGGACATTCAGACTGCGGTAGAGAATATGGGAAATGTGGAAGTGGCAAGGCTGGAGAAGGGTTTGCCTATGCTTGCGACCATCGCGGGAGGCGCGCCTATGATAGGATTCCTCGGCACGGTTACCGGTATGATCAAGGCTTTCTTCAATATGTCCACAGCCGGCAACAATATAGACATAGCCCTGCTTTCGGGAGGTATCTATGAGGCTATGGTGACCACTGTGGGAGGTCTCGCAGTGGGTATCATCGCCTACTTCGCCTACAACTGGCTGAATGCCCAGATTTCCAACCTGGTGTTCAAGATGGAGACTGTGACGGTGGACTTTATGGATTTGCTCCACGAACCTGCCGACAGCACAAAATAGTTAATTATGGCAATAAGGAGAACAACAAAGGCGGATGCGGGATTTTCGATGTCTTCGATGACTGACATCGTCTTCCTGCTGCTGATATTCTTCCTCGTCACTTCGACTCTCATCAACCCGAATGCCCTGAAACTCCTGCTCCCGAAGAGTACCGGACAGGTGTCGGCAAAGGCCACGGTGAGCGTGTCGATTGCGGACCACGGAGACGGATATTACACCTATCACATCAACGGAGACAGGAATCCGGTCCAGTTCGTGGACATAGAGGAAGATCTCATAGGACTGCTGCAGGACCAGGAGGACCCCACTTTTTCCATTTTTGCGGACGAGACCGTACCGGTGGGCGAAGTGGTGAAGGTGATGAACATTGCAAAACGGAATCACTACAAGGTGATTATGGCCACCAGGCCGGAATAGTTTCGGAGGGCGGCAGAAATGGAAAATTACAAGGCTGAAAGGGAAAGACAGAGAAAGAACTCGGTTGTGGGCGGCGTGCTGCTTACGGTCCTGGTTCACGCGGGAGCTTTTGCCTGTCTGTCGCTCACGGGCCTTGTGTGGCTGGACCCGCCTCCTCCGGAGAGGGAGGAAATCCTCATTGATTTCAGTGAGGATGTTCAGGTGAAACAGCCCAGACAAAGATATGTTAACCGGAGCAGGTTAAGGTCTCCGGAGCCGGACAGGACAAAACCGGAAGAGGCGGTGAAGATGTCCGAGGCGCAGTATGAAGGCCGGAAGGAGAATGTGGCAAGGGAAGCCACCGTGGGGCCTGAAGGAGACGTGGAAGTGAAAGAGCCGAAGCGTGAAGTGGAAATCAACCGCAGGGCACTTTTCCACGCGGCGAATAATCCCGCAGACAAGGACACTCTGGCAGCGCAGACGGCCTACACCCCGGGAGAAAAGCTTTCGGAGGGACACGCGATGGGCAATGTGGCGAAAGGCAGGCTGGACGGCGAGCCGAATGCCAGACTGGAAGGCCGCAGCACTGTGGGAGGACTTAAGAAACCGCTTTACAATGTGCAGAAAGAAGGCACGGTGGTTGTAAGAATTAAGGTCAATCAGGCGGGACAGGTCGTGGAAGCCATACCTGGAGAGAGAGGAACGACCGTCAGCGACAAGACTCTTTGGAATGAAGCCAGGAAAGCGGCGATGGAGGCCAAATTCACGCCGACCACAGACCCTGACAAAGTTCAGCAAACAGGAACAATTACTTATATATTCAAATTAAAATAGACCCGAAAGGGCCTGAAGAAAAAAGCCGGGAGGCAAAAGAAATGGATTATAACAAAAGAAGTGGCAGCAACCACGAAAGCCGTAGGGAGTACGGCAGCAGTGATTCAAGACCTTACAGGTCATTCAACGGCGAAAGACGCCAGGGCAGCAGAAACAACGACAACAGGTCATCCTACGGGGAGAGACGGCCGCGCCGCAACTATGGCGAAAGACCGGCATATTCCAGCGACAGACCTGTGTTCTCAACAGACAGGCCTTCTTATGGAGAGAGACCAGCCTATGGAGAAAGGCCTTCATACGGTGAAAGACAATCATACGGTGAGCAGAGACCACGCAGAACCGGAGGACTCAGACCTCGCCGCAACAGCAATTTCAACAACGGCAGCGAAAGCTCATTCAACCGCAGAGGTGAGGGACGGACAGCTTTCCGCAGCACAGAAGGCCGCAGTACGGAAGGTCGTCCTGCAAAACCGGGCTTCAAGAAAAGACCGGGCAAGTTCGCCCAGCAGAGCCAGGGACGCGGACAGCAGCAGAAGAGATTCACCAAGCCTATGTTCCGCAACGAAGACGAGAGCGGAATAAGCAGAATGATTGACAGGAGGAAGGCAGTCGAGAACGAAAGGCTTTCCGACAACGACCAGGTGGTGTTCCCTATCAAGGAGGAAGTGCGCCTGAACAAATATATCGCCAATTCCGGAATATGCTCCAGAAGGGAGGCCGACAATTTCATACTCGCAGGCTGCGTGACGGTGAACGGCTCCGTGGTGACAGAGCTCGGAAGCAAGGTGAACATCAACAACGATGACGTGCGCTTCAATGGCGAGAGGCTCCACGGTGAGACCAAGGTCTATATAGTGATGAACAAGCCGAAGGGCTTCGTGACCACGACTTCCGACCCTCACGCCGAGAAGACAGTAATGGAACTGCTCAAGAAATGCCCTTCGAGGGTTTTCCCTGTGGGCCGTCTGGACAAGAACACCACCGGAGTGCTTATGTTCACCAATGACGGGGAGATTGCAGAACGCCTCACCCACCCTTCCTACGACAAGAAGAAGATTTATCAGGTGTCTCTGGACAGGGATTTGAGCCAGGAAGACTACGAGAAGATAGTCGCAGGCGTGGAACTGTCTGACGGAGAGGTGGCTGCAGATGCACTCGACTATATCGAGGACAACGACAAGCGCAAAATCGGCATTGAAATCCATTCCGGAAAGAACCGCATCGTCCGCAGGATTTTCGAATCCCTCGGCTATGACGTGAAGGCTCTGGACAGGGTTTATTTCGCCGGACTCACCAAAAAAGGCCTCAAGAGAGGAGAATGGAGATACCTCACGGAGGGTGAAGTGAACATCCTCAAAATGGGAGCGTATATCTAATGGCAGGCGCAGGAAAACACAGGGCAGGATTTGTCAACATCATCGGTAATCCGAATGTTGGCAAATCCACGCTTATGAATGCACTTGTGGGCGAGAAACTGTCCATAGTGACCGCCAAGGCCCAGACCACCCGTCACAGGATAATGGGAATAGTGAACGGAGAGGACTACCAGATTGTATATTCCGACACCCCGGGCATACTCAAGCCCAAATACAGGCTGCAGGAGAGTATGATGAACTTTGTCGAGACGGCAATAGGCGATGCGGACACAATTCTCTATGTCACCGACACCGTGGAGCAGCCCGACAAGAACGACGAATGGGTTGAAAAACTCCAGAGGCTGGAATGTCCGGTAATACTGGTAATCAACAAAATAGACATCAGCACCCAGGAAAAAGTCGTGGAACTGATGCGCTGGTGGCAGGAAAAATTGCCCAAGGCGACCATATTCCCCGCATCGGCCCAGGAGAAATTCAACCTGGACAGCATCTTTGAGGCGATAGTGGCAAGTCTGCCGGTGGCTCCGCCCTGGTACGACAAGGACGTGTTCACAGACAGGACCCTGAGATTTTTCGCTTCGGAAATCATACGAGAGAAGATTTTCCTCAACTATTCCCAGGAGATACCTTACAGTTGTGAGGTGGTGATTGAGCAGTTCAAGGAAGGTGAGGAGAGGTACGAAATCAGCGCTGTCATCTATGTCGAGAGGGAAACTCAGAAGGGCATCATCATCGGAAAAGGTGGAACTGCCCTGAAGAAAGTGGGCACCCAGGCACGACTGGATATGGAAGATTTCTTCCAGAAGAAAATATACCTGAACCTCTTTGTCAAGACCGATGACGGCTGGAGACAGAGCAAGAAGGAATTGAAGAGGTTCGGCTACGAGTGGTAGAGTGGCGAGGCCCGTCCGCCAAGAGACTGGCTCAACAAACTGACGGGGACACTAAACTGATACTTGAGTACAATGAGCAAAGACGATTTTGTGACAGAAGACGGATTCGAAGAAGTTGAAGACAGCAATGCGGAAGAACTTCAGGAAGAGGAAATACCTGAAGGAGAAACTGCGGAGGAAGGCCGCTTCCAGAAACTGCTGGGCGACGACAGCCGCCACTTCAAACTCTCCGGAATGTTCAAGGAATGGTATCTGGACTATGCTTCCTACACCATTCTCTACCGTGCCGTGCCGCATATCGTGGACGGTCTCAAACCTGTTCAGCGCAGGGTGCTCCACGCAATGTACAAGATTGACGATGGAGCCTACACCAAGGTTGCCAATATCATAGGACAGGCTATGCAGTACCACCCCCACGGAGATGCTTCCATCGGAGGGGCGCTGGTGCAGCTCGGTCAGAAAGGTCTGCTCATAGACTGCCAGGGAAACTGGGGCAATATCATCACGGGAGATTCCAACGCTGCTCCCCGTTACATCGAAGCCCGTCTGAGCAAATTCGCAAAGGAAGTGGTGTTCAATCCCAAGACCACCCCGTGGATGACTTCATACGACGGCCGCAACCAGGAGCCTGTGGAACTTCCGGTAAAATTCCCGCTTCTGCTCGCACAGGGCACCGAGGGCATTGCTGCCGGACTTGCTTCCAAAATCCTCCCGCACAATTTCAACGAACTGATTGACGCATCCATAGCCATACTCCAGGACAAGCCTTTCGAACTGCTCCCGGACTTCCCCACCGGCGGTTTTGCGGACTGCTCACGCTACAACAACGGTCGCAGGGGCGGAGTGGTGAAAGTGCGTGCAAAACTCGAAAAAATTGACAAGAACACTATTGCCATCACGGAGGTGCCTTACGGAAAGACCACCCAGTTGCTGATGGAGTCCATAATGAAGGCCAAGGACAAGGGCAAGATTAAAATCAGGAAAATCGAGGACCTGACCACGGAGAAGGCCGAAATCATC
>JALFCH010000135.1 GCA_022771245.1 Rikenellaceae bacterium
GTAATCCTCAAAAAATAACCTGCATCATCTTTGAAAATCTTTTCGGTCCATATTTCCTCCCTCATCAGTCACATAGCTACGGCTATGCTCCTTCTTCGGGTGAAAATCTGACCTCGAAAATCTAATTCAAATCTGACGCAAATTATTATTTTCGTATTACTTAACAATAACTATTTGTAGGTTACTTCTATTTTGGAGAGGTAGGTGTTGCCGCCTGATGATTTTGTGCTGAACTTCACATAACTGCGTTCTTCTCCGCCTGTCCAAAGATATTGACCGTTAGACGAATCATACGATGTGGAGCCAGTATCCGATATTGTTTCAACACTTCCGATACCTATGCTCTTGTAGCTTCCGCCTTCAACCGCAGCGTAAAGTACAATTTTTACAACTGTCTTGTTGGCAACTGCTACTTTCAAGAATTTTCCTGAACCAATGAACAATCCGTCATACGTGTAGCCTTCAACACCATTTTTTCTCCAACTGCCGTTGTGAGTTATTGTAATAATCTCATCACTATCCTTGAATTCCGACTTATTGTAATAGTCTTTCAAATCAAATACGATGGTAGTTTCAGTCTCAACATCCGGAGTGGTCTTGACAACCACATCGGAGGACCAGCTTGCAGGGGCAGAGCTGGTGTGTGCCTCATCTGTGGATGCCGGGTTGGCTATGACTGAAATGCCGGAAGCGGGATAGGTGCCGTCGGGAACATTCGTGAAGGTGTATTCGGTGGCAGTGACTCCGGTCTGAGCATAGCCGTCCGCAAGTTTCACGTCATAGTCCGCTGCTCCAACCACAGCAGTCCAGCTGATGGTCACTGAACTTCCGTCCACGCTCACATTGCTTATGTTCGGGGTTGAGAGTTTCTCTATCGTCGGGCCTTCCGGGGTGTCTCCAGTTGATATTATGTAGGCATAAACACGGTTACTTGTACCAATACTGCTTGCTGTTGAAAAATGATTTGAGGTAGAATATGTTATATAGCGATTACAATTGACTGATCGTATTGCAGTATTACCGCTAGACTCGACAGAAATAATCCAGGAATCCAACTTCGTTTCAGTCACCGTCAAAGTCGGAGTCCAAAACTCTTCATCATATGTTGCATAGAGATATCCATCAGAAGCCTTAAGATACCATTTCCCGTCAGCAGCCGATTCGAGAGTGAAAACGCGGGCATTCGATGGAAGCGGCTCAACAATAGTCAGGTCATCAGTTACATATATCTGGTCAGATTTGGCAATCTTGCTTCCGCTGGCCTCTGTTCCAAGCAGATATTGAGAAGAATAGGTATTATTTGCAGACACTCCGCTGCTGCAGATTACCATCTTGTCCCCAGCCTTGAGAGCCGAAGCATCTTTCAAGAGAGCATACTCGGACGGCAGGTCAGAAACAGTCAGATTTGCCACCACAAACTTGGTCAAAGTCGCAGCCTCAAGTTTGAATTTCCTATCGGTCAAAGCTACATCTTTGGAATAGATATGTCCGTCAGTAGTCACCTTCACAGAGAAGGACTTTCCGCTGAGGTCAGCCGGAAGAGTAGTGAAATACACCACATCCGAACCTGTGGCAACGCGGTCCTGCATATCAAGAGTGATAGTCTTGGAATATGAGCCGCCAGTATAGGTAACTCTTTCGGAGAGGTCTTCGTCCCAAAGATTTGCAAAGAAACTTCCTGCAATATTCTCGTCAGCCGTAAATTCAATTTTAGAAATCTTCTCATCTGTTCCAATTCCAAGAAGTGTCATTTTCGCAATGGCTACAGGTCGATGATATGAGAAACTCACCTTGTCCGGCAAAGAAGAAAAAGACTTAGGATTTGTTGAAATAAGACAATCTGCCTTAGGGTCATAAGAACCATCAGCGGGCGTCTGAGTCTTAGGAACAGACAGTGTAACTTTCTTTGATGAAGAAGGAGAAGAGCCTATGTATGGGTAAAAAGCCATCAAACGGTACTCTGTAGCACCACTTTGGATACTAATTTCAACAGAATGCTTGGCTCTTCCTACAGCATCAATAGTATAACCGCCTGTTTGTTTTGTCATTGTGGACCCCCACATACCCTCAATCATATAGCGGTAAACAATCCCCAGCTCATCCCCGCTATCAGCCCAGTGCACAACACCCCCCTCGTCGATATAAGTCTTGGTAGGAGCCTCGGATTCAACAATGATAGTATGTTTACTTCCATCCTCAGGAAGATTTGCCTCAAGTTCAGAGTTGCAGGAAACAGCAGCGAAGGCAGCAGCGGTAATGACCGCAAAGAAGAAATATGTCTTTTTCATAGCACTACAGAATTAAAAAGGCATATTCTCATAGTCATTGTCGCCCAGGTTCTCGCCAGGCAGACCTTCATACTGGGACCCGGCTGCACCGCACTCCACGTCCGCAGAAACTAAATAAAATTCAGGACTCACATAGCCCCTCCCGATGCCTTGACCGGAAAGGGTCTCAGAATTGCATGACCACATAATATATTAGATGATAGTTGTTTGCATTTTTGACTTACTTCAGATAGACATTCACAGCAATTTCTTTCGTTTGAGAAGGAAGAAGACTATGAGCACCGAAATAATCATCATACTTATGATAATGACCCAGTTCCACGGGCTGTCGCAAGGTATGATGGGAAGAGCGACGTTCATTCCGTAGAAGGAGGCTATCAATGTCGGAGGCATCAGGAGCAGGGAAATGAGGGTGAAGACCTTCATAATTTTGTTCTGGTCCAGGTTGATGATACCCAAAACCGTATTCTGCAAGTACTCCAGACGCTCGAAACTGAAGTTGGTATGGTTTACAAGTGATGAAATGTCCTTGAGCATCACGTTCAGTTTGTTCTGTATGCTTTTCGGGCATTTCGGAGATTTCAGTATGCTGGAAATCACGCGCTGCTTGTCCACTATGGTCTCACGAAGGAGCATGGTGTTTTCCTGCAACTGGTTGATATCCAAGAGGAATTCCTCGTTTATATCTTCCTCTAAGCCTACCTTGTGGTTGTATTGCTCGATTTCCTTGGACAAAATCTCTATCATATCCGCATCGGAGTCGATGCGCTGCTCGAGTATGCTTGTGAAGACCGAATAGCCGTTGGTGTACATTTTTGGAAAGACCATCAGGCGGCGCTGGAGTTCGGTGAAACTGCGGAGCTGGACTTCACGCAAGGTGGTGAGGGTCGTGCCCTTGATAATGAAGGAAACTGTCTCCATAACATAGGACTCAGGCCCCGGAATGACGAAATTGGTGTTGGCAAAAAGAGCTGCATCAGTCTCGCTGAAACGTGACGATGACTCGATTTCCTCAGCTGTGGCGCGGCTTTGTATTACGGTTCCCAGATACGCCTCAACAGCCCTCTTCTCATCCCCGGTGGGAGAGAGGAGGTCTATCCAGACAACGTCCTGCAAATTGATGGCTTGCAATTCAGACTCAGATCTTGAGACTGTCATCTGCCCGTTCACCCTGTAGAAAATTTCGACCATAACCTTGGGGTTTAGCCCACAAATTTATGCTTTTAATTTCATATAGGCAATTCCTGCAGGCATTTTTTGTTTGAGTGCCGGAGCCGTACGGGAACTATTCCACGTACAGGAGCAAGCCTTTCAGATATTCACCTTCAGGGTGATATATGTTTACGGAGTGGTCGGCAGGCTGGTTCAGGCGGTCAAGTATGCGCACGCTCCGGCCGGTCTGTGCAGCTGCGGAAAAAACTGCAAGCGCAAATGCCTCCTTGTCCACAACCTGGGAACACCTGTAGGTAAACACCCGGCCACCGGGAGCCACCTTAGAAATTGCAGCGGCATT
>JALFCH010000145.1 GCA_022771245.1 Rikenellaceae bacterium
ACTTCTTCGGCAGCCAGACCGTACTTGTCCATAAAATCCTCAAAATCTGCTATCTTGTTCTTGGAATTCAAATATATGTCCGGCCCGCTGAAGCCGAACTTGCTGAAACGACTGACTATGCTGTCCGAGTGTCCGCCGGTGATGATGCCCAGTTTGAAACCGTGCATTCCAGCCATTCTGAGTCCGAACCCGTCCTTGGCATCATAAGTTCTGAGGAACTCACCGGAATTATCCACAAAAATGCTTCCGTCAGTCATTACCCCGTCAATGTCGAAGGTAAATGCCTTGATTTTCAGGAACTTCTCATAAAGCGAGTCTGGAATTTCCAGTTCCCGCAACTGTGAATTAACTATTTTTACCATCTCTATGACTTTGTGCCGTTGTTGCCGAATCCGCCCATAGGGAAGGTATCATTGCGTCCGAAGTTGATCTGACCGAACTGTGATTCGTATTTCTGGATATTGTCCTGGAGGGCAAGCATAAGCCTCTTCGCATGTTCCGGAGTCATAATGATGCGGTTGCTCACAGCTGCTTTCTGCAGTCCCGGCAGCATGGTGGCGAAATCGATGATGAATTCGCTATGTGAATGTGAAATGATGGCGAGATTTGCGTAACTGCCTTTTGCAATTTCAGTAGGGAGTTCAATGTCGAGTTTACGTTCGTTTTCCATATCTTGTGTATTTTGGCGCGAAGTTAGTCAAAAATTATGTATCTTTGCAATTCTGTCGTCCCGGAGGCAGGAAAAATGTCAAACAATCTGTTCCGGAAAAGAAAAATGGATTAAAAACTATTGAAAGATATGGAATTGCAGTCTAAGTATGACCCATCGTCAACCGAAGACAAATGGTACGCCTATTGGCTGGAACACAATTTTTTCCACTCGGAGCCCGATGAGAGGGAACCTTATACCATAGTTATACCTCCGCCAAATGTCACGGGAATCCTGCATATGGGACACGTTCTGAACAACACAATCAACGATGTGCTCATCCGCAAGGCCAGAATGGACGGCAAGAATGCCTGCTGGATACCCGGTACGGATCACGCGTCCATCGCAACCGAGAGCAAGGTCGTGGCCAAATTGAAGGCTGAGGGCATAAGCAAGGAAGACCTTACTAGGGAAGAATTCCTCAAGCACGCCTGGGAATGGAAGGAAAAGCACGGCGGAATCATACTTTCGCAGCTCCGCAAACTCGGTGCATCCTGCGACTGGGACAGGACCAAATTCACTATGGATCCGGATTTGAGCCAGGCAGTTATCAACACCTTTGTATATTTCTATGAGAAAGGGTACATTTATCAGGGTGTGCGTATGGTGAACTGGGATCCGGTTGGACTCACGGCTGTGAGCGACGAGGAAGTAGTGCACAGGGACACCGCCAGCAAGTTCTACCATATGCGTTATTTCGTTTCGGACGGCAAGGGCAATCCCACTGACAAGTACATTGTGGTTGCGACCACAAGGCCTGAAACCATTATGGCCGATGCCGCAGTCTGCATAAATCCGGCAGATGAGAGATACCACTGGCTCAAGGGCAAGAAGGTGCTTATACCTCTTATAAATAAGGAAATTCCTATTATAGAGGACTCTTATGTGGAGATGGATTTCGGAACAGGCTGCCTCAAGGTTACCCCTGCCCACGACGTAAACGACTATAATATAGGTCTGAGGCACAATCTGCCGGTGCTCGACATCATCGACGATCACGGCTGCCTCAATGAGAAGGCCCAAATACTCATAGGAGAAGACAGGTTCGTGGCAAGGAAGAAGATTGCCAAGATGCTCGAAGAAGCCGGAAATCTCGAAAAGACAGAGGATTACACCTCACCTATAGGCTATTCCGAAAGGACTGATGCCGTAATAGAGCCGAAACTTTCCAAGCAATGGTTCCTCAAGATGGACGTGCTCGCAAAGGCTGCCCTGGAGAGCGTGGAAAGCGGCAGAATACGTCTTATTCCGGAAAAATACCGCAATACCTACCGTCACTGGATGGAGACCGCCCACGACTGGTGCATTTCCCGTCAGCTCTGGTGGGGACAGCGCATCCCGGCCTATTATCTGCCTGACGGTTCATTCGTAGTGGCGCCAAGCCCTGAGGCAGCCCTTCAAAAAGCACAGGAAAAATGTGCAGGAATCACTATGGACCAACTTCACCAGGACGAAGATGTGCTGGACACCTGGTTCTCCTCCTGGCTTTGGCCTATCTCCGTGTTCGATGCCGAAATGCCGGGACATCCGGACCATAAGCCGAACCGGGATTTGAGCTACTATTATCCTACAAATGACCTCGTTACGGGACCTGACATCATCTTTTTCTGGGTTGCCAGAATGGTTATGGCCGGAGACGAGTTTATGAAGGAAGAGCCGTTCCGCAATGTGTATTTCACCGGCATAGTCAGGGACAAGATTGGCCGCAAGATGAGCAAAACACTCGGAAACTCTCCGGACCCTCTGGTGCTCATAGAGAAATACGGTGCCGATGCAGTGCGCCTCGGAATGTTGCTCTGCAGTTCAGCCGGAAACGATATACTCTACGACGAATCTCAGATTGAGCAGGGCCGCAACTTCTGCAACAAAATCTGGAATGCTTTCCGACTTGTCAAGGGATGGGCTGTTGATGAAACTATGGAACAGTCTGAATCTTCTGCAGTTGCAGTGGATTGGTTCACCAACAAGTTGAACTCAGTTGTGGCTGTGGTTAACGACCACTTCTCCAAATTCAGGATTTCCGATGCCCTGATGGCGGTTTACAAATTCTTCTGGGACGATTTCTGCGCCTGGTACCTGGAACTTGTGAAACCCGCCTATGGTTCCCCGATTGACGCCGCAACCTTCAATGCAACAGTAGGATTCTTTGAGCAGTTGCTCAAGATGATTCACCCGATAATGCCGTTCATTTCTGAAGAACTCTGGCACGCTGTCCGCGACCGCAAAGATGGCGAGACCATAATGTTTGAGCGTTTCCCTCAGGCAGGCGATGTCAA
>JALFCH010000166.1 GCA_022771245.1 Rikenellaceae bacterium
ATGTTCGGGGTGACCACCTGCATCGTACCGTCTGAAAGGCGCTCGCGGTAGGAGAACTTCTCACGCACCGAAGCAGTGTAACCCACAGGTACTGTGGACTTTATCACCATCACGGCAGAAGGGTTCACTTTCAGGACAAGGTCTATGACTTCCTCAACGTGGGAGGTGTCGAAGAAATTCTTCTTGCTGTCATAGTTGGTCGGGGCGGCTATGACTACGAAGTCCGCGTCCCTGTAGGCTGACTCTCCGTCAAGGGTCGCCACGAGATCCAACTGCTTTTCTTTCAGGTATTTCTCTATGTATTCGTCCTGAATCGGAGAAATGCGGCTGTTGATTTTCTCAACTTTTTCCGAGACCACGTCCACCGCTGTCACCTTATGGTGTTGCGAGAGAAGGGTCGCAATTGAAAGGCCCACATAGCCAGTTCCGGCCACCGCAATCTTGAGATTTTCTGTATCTTTCATTTCAAAACAATTTCCCAGTCAAGTTTCGCAAGTCGTAATTATTTGATTTTAGCACTAAGCATCCACGGCCCTGTCAAGCACTTCGTATTTGGATTGCTTGCTCTTGTATTCAGGCACTATTTCCTTCATCACCTTAACCACCGCCATATCATCGAAGGACTTGGACTCTTCCATAAGTCTCCGCTCATTTTCACAGGCTGTGGCATAGTCGTATTCCCTCACTTTTGCCACCATTATCTTCGGATTCACAGTCGGAACTGTGCTTTCCTTGTCGTTGAGCACTTCCTCATAGAGCTTTTCTCCATCTCTGAGGCCAGTGAACTTGATTTCCACGTTCTTGGCACCGGAAAGGGCTATCATTCTCTTGGCAAGGTCCACAATCTTGACCGGTTTGCCCATATCGAAGACGAAGATTTCACCGCCTTTGCCCATAGTTCCGGCTTCGAGCACCAGCTGACAGGCTTCAGGGATGAGCATGAAATAGCGTATGATGTCCGGGTGTGTGACTGTGACAGGACCTCCGCTGCGTATCTGATTCTTGAAGAGCGGAATCACGCTTCCGTTGCTTCCGAGCACATTGCCGAAACGGGTGGTGACGAACTGTGTGACTCCCTTCACTTCCCCCGATTGGATGGCGCGGTTGAGTGACTGGCAGTAGATTTCGCAAATACGCTTGCTGCAGCCCATCACGTTGGTCGGATTGACGGCCTTGTCGGTGGAAATCATCACAAATTTCTTCGTGCCGTATTTAACTGCCAGGTCGGCGATTACCTTGGTGCCGTAGATATTGTTCTGGACGGCGATTCCGGGATTGTCCTCCATCATAGGGACGTGCTTGTAGGCGGCAGCGTGGAAGACATATTCAGGTTTGTGCTGGCTGAATATGCTCTCCATATGGTCACGGTTGGTGATGCTGGTGACTATGGTTTCGTTCTTTATGAGCGGATAATCCTTAGACATCATCAGACGTATGTCGTGCATCGGGGTCTCGGCCTGGTCTATGAGTATCATTTCGGCCGGATTGAATTTCGCAACCTGACGCACCATTTCCGAACCTATGGAACCTGCCGCGCCGGTGATGAGTATGCGTTTGCCGCTCAGGAGGGCACCGATGGCATCCATATCTATCTGGATCTTCTCCCTCGGCAGCAGGTCTTCAATGTCCACTTCTTGGAAATGTTCGTGGTTAAGGGCGCTTTTGCCATCCCATTCCTCTCCGCCGGACATCATCATTATCTTCATTCCTGCCGCTATCACTTCGTCCACCATTGAGGTGTTGTCACGGAATTTTTCAGCTTTGAGTGGGGAAACAAGTATGGCTTTCACTCCCATCTCAGAAAGTCTTCCTGCAAGACCTTTTTCATTGAGGTACACAGGTTTACCCATCAGGTAGGCACCTTGCATCTCTTTTCCGTCGGATATGAAGGCTTTGACGGTGTATTTCTTTTTCTTGACCGAGATTATGCTCTTGGCAACGCTGATTCCGCCGGCTTTGGTGCCGTAAATCACCACCGGAATGGCGTTGTCGGTATTGAATGAGTCAAAAAGGCGTTTCACGACCACCCTTTCAGTCCAGAGCAAGACCGTGCAGATTACGAAAATCAAAAAAATGGACTTGGCATCAGGAATCAGCAGGAATGTCTGTTCCGGCCAGAAATAGTCCAGCCCAAAGCCCAAAGCCCAAACTATCAAGGCGGAGATGAAGGACGCGATTGCAACTCTTTGCAAATCGACGAAGGATGAATAGCGGACTATGCCGGTGTAGGTGTGGAATATGCGGAAGGAAGCCACAAATGGGATGAGGCTCACCAATATGCCGGCAGTGAGCGGCCAGAAGTTCATTGCGAACTCGATACCCCCGTATCTGAGATAGTAGGTCAGATAGAAGGAGAAGGCCACAACTGCGCAATCTATCAGAAGGATGCACCAATAAGGAAGTGCCTTTTTGGAGAAGTAGAAGTTGGATAGTTTCTGAAGAATACCCATAAGTCAAAATGTTAGATTGATTCAGGATTAGGGACTGAAGTGCACAACAGTTATCACCCGACCCAATGGCCGGATGTCACCTGACGCAACAATTCCTTGACTCTACAGCACTGGTGTAAAGTGCGTCAAAATATGTTTTCCTTCTCTATTCCCCATAATTTCATAGTTATCAAAAGAAAACATCAGTCCAGAATTTCAAGTTGTTCGGGCGGGATATAGGTGGTGGCGGCCCAGATGACTCCTCCGATTCCGATAAGCACACGCTTGCTTTTGCGCATCCTCACGACGTAGCCCTCTGCTCCCTCGAAAGGCCCTTCCTTCACCCGGACGTGATCGCCGAGCTTGACGGTCGGTCTTTCAGTCATCACTATCGGCAGCTCGCAGACAGCACAGATGCGGATAAAAATATCCATATCCGCATCATTGACGATTATGGGGCTTAGACTCATACGGGAGTACATATAACGCATACGCCTGCCGTATTTGGAGGTCAGCATAAAATCATCTATCGCCTCCCTGGTGGAATGGAGAAAGACAAGATTCGTCACCTTTGGAGGAACGAAACATTCGAATGCGGCACTCTTAAGCACCGGTTCGATTGTCGTTGCCCGCAGGAACCTCAGGTTAATCACAAACCATTGCAAACCTTGATCCTCCTCTTCTCAAATTCCACTTATACCTTTCCTTCAATCTTGAATTCAGCCTGCAAAGATATGCAAAAACCAGTTAAAAAACAATAATTGCGGTTTATTATCTGGTTCACTGACAAGAAATTGCAGCCATTTATTCTTAACTGCCCATTCAGGCCGGCAGGAGGCTTATTTTGACTTGTTGATTAGAAAAATTCCAATTGCGGCAAGGGTGCCTGCAATGAGATAATTCCACTGGAAAGGCTCGGCGAGAACCATACAGGAAGAGAGAGTACCCACTACGGGAATCAAAGAATTGTATACCGCAACTTTGCCGACTGGGTTGCAGGTGATGAGTTTGTTGTAGAGGGAGAATCCTATTGTGGAGATGGAAATCAGGCCGAGAAGTATGGCTATGCCGGAGAAAGTGATGCGGGGCAATGCCCCACCGGCGAGAAGCCCGGGCAGAAGCAGCAGGCAGCCTCCGATGGAGAGGGAATATCCCGTGCCTACAAACACGTCCACCCTTTTGCCGAGTCCGCGTGTCATCAGGCCTGCGAATGCTGAGCACATTGTGTTGAGAAATATCATTCCGTCTCCCATCCAGGTGAAAGTGCCTTCTGTACCCCGGCCGAAATTGAGGGCGAAGATGCCGGTGATGCCTATTGCAGTGCCCAGCACTTTCCGGCCGGACATCTTGTCGCTTTCGAAGAAAATGCAGGCCAGAATCACCAGAATGAAAGTGCCCATTGAATTCAAAATGGAGGCTCTGGCGGCCACGCAGTGGGACATACCGATGTAGAAGAAGGCGTAGTGCAGGGTGGTGTTCATCAGGGCAAAGGCCAGGATGTATAGCCCGGATTCTAGCTTTCCCTTCCCGGCGGAAACTCGCCTTAACCGGAAATCCTTGCGGAGAATGGCTGCGATGATGAGTATGAGCAGACCGGCGAATGTGAAACGCAGACCGGCATAGACCATCTTGGAGGCAGTCATTTCCGCAGTAATCCCGAATTCCGCAAAACCCATTTTGAGGAGAGGAAAAGCCCAACCCCACAAAACCGCACAGGTGAGCGACAGCAAGGGCACCCAGACTCTGTGGGTGAATATGTTCTTGTTTTCAGACATCGGCAATGAGTTTCTGAACCTGCAAGCGGGTGGAAAAGTGGGGGCTACAGGTCGTCACTATAGACAGCTCCCGGCAAATCGTGCTGATTATAACGCGAAGCCATTGACATTCCGTATGCTCCGGCAGACTTGATGGTGAGGATGTCGCCGCGCACGGTCTTTGGCAGGGTTACACTCTCGTTGAATACGTCTGTGGACTCGCAGGCTGTGCCTACAATGGCATATTTCTCCCTTTTTTCTGCCGTGGAAGTGAGGTTCTCTATGTCGTGGTAGGACCCGTAAAGCATAGGCCTAATGAGTTCTGTCATACTGGCATCCACAATCACAAGCCTGCGTCCTGTTGCGGTGTCCTTGCGGTAGAGCACGCTGGTAATGAGTTCCCCGCACTCGCCCACTATGGATCTTCCGAATTCGAAGTGGATTTCCCTTCCTCCGACACGCAGATTGCCGTTGATGATGGCAAAGACGGAGGCAAAGTTAGGAACAGGCTCATTTTCAGGCATATCGTAGTTGATGCCGAGGCCACCTCCCACGTCCACAAAGTCCAATTTGAAACCCTTCTTGACGAGGTTCTCAGTTATGACATTGACCTTGTCACAAAGGTATTGGAAGACGTGGAGTTCGCGTATCTGGGAGCCTATATGCAAGTGCATACCTTTGATGTTCACGTGTTTGAGGGACTGAATCCATTCGGCCTGCTCCAGCACTTTTTCGTAAGATATCCCGAATTTGGAGTCGGCCTGTCCGGTGTCGATGCAGTGGTTTGTCTTGGGATCAATGTCCGGGTTGACACGCAGACCGCAGTCCACGACCTTGCCCATCCCGGCAGCTATACCGTCTATGACTTCCAGTTCCTGAAGGGATTCGCAGTTGATGGAGAAGATGCCCTGTTCTATGGCGTAGCGGAGTTCCTTGTCGCGTTTTCCGACTCCTGCATAGACTATGGATTTGGGGTCGAAGCCGGCCTCGATGGCACAGCGCACCTCGTTTCCGCTGGCGCAGTCGATTCCGAGTCCGTACTCCCTGATAACCTGAAGGATACGGGGGTCGTAGTTGGCCTTGATGGCGTAGTGCATCTTGAAATTGTATTTGGACGCTGCCCAGACCACGCTGTCGAGAGTCTGGCGGAGGAGGTCCATATCATAGAAATAGAATGGGGTTTCGTAATTCCTGAGTTTTTCTACTACTTGTCTGCTGAGCATATCATTTCTTGTGTTGATTCTGATACTTCTTTCTGTATTCTTCAAAGATGCGCTGCTCCCTGGCCAGTTCATCCAAATCTTCCTGAAGTGCTGCACGTTTGCGGCGACGGAGCTTTTCGAGTTTCCGACGGGCTTTTTCTGCCTCCTTTTCCTTGCGTTTCTGCTCTTTGGCTTCCCATTTCGCCTGGGCCAAGGCTTCCTTTTGCTTGCGTTTTTCTTCTTTCAGGCGCTTTCTTTCTGCCTTTTTTTCCGCGTCAAGTTTCTTTTTCTCCTCCTTGGTGAGCGGTTTGGAATTCTTGTCCCTCAATGCGGTGGAGTCTTTCAGGGCCAGAGAGTCCCGGGTGGCAAGGGAATCACGCAGGGCAAGGGAGTCTTTTTGCGCCAGAGAATCACGCAAGGCCAGAGAATCACGCAGGGCGAGGGAATCTTTTTGCGCCAGGGAATCACGCAGGGCAAGAGAATCACGCAGAGCCAGGGAATCCCTGAGCAGAGCTTCAGACTTGCGGCGTTCCTCCTCGAGTATGAGACGCTGTTTTTCACGGACCCGGGCTATGGAATCACGGAAGGAAATCTCGGTGTAGATTTTCTTCATATAGCCCGGAAAATATCTGTCGGTATGTTTGAACTTCGCCCTCGGCTTGGACCTGAAGAAAGCTCTTTCGGGCTGTCTGTAATTGGCATCCGTGACGCTGTAGCGGTCTTTCGGGCAACGTTCCGGGGTCCAGCTGAAGCCTTTCAGAAGGCGTTCATCCTTGTTCATCTGGACCAGAGGATAGCCATCGTTCTTGGCCTGATCGAAGTAGAGGACACGCTGGATCTCGCCGTCTTGAAAAACTGCTGTCAGCATTTTGGAGTCCGCCCTGTTCACGGTGGCAATGACATCTTCCTCCTTGATGAAGAAAAGCGCCTGAACACCACCGAGCGCATCGAAGCGGCTGAGCTGACCGGCGGGGTCGAAATAGGCCATCATTTCGGCGGATTTTATCTGGTCGAAGTGGTCCTTGTCTTCCTGGATGGTTATGAATGAGTTGGACATAAGGCTTGCCTTGTCCATTGCGTTGTTGCGGACCACCACATATATGCTGTCGGCCACATACTGCCTGGAACCCTCCTGCCATACAGCCGGATTGACGTAAAGTTTAGCGAGCGAGTCCAAGTCGCAATAATCCAATGAGTCACAGACTATCTGTGCATCCTTGCGATACAGGCGGACATTGCTTTTGGCTATGAGAAAGCCGATTTTCGTGGAGTCTTGCGGCTGCGGAAGCTGGGGCTGGGCGGACAGCGAATCCGCAGGGGTGGATAACGTGTCCGCAGGGCTTGACAGCGAATCCACAGGAGTTGATAAGGAATCCACAGGACTTAACAGCGAGTCCGGAGGCGTTGGCAGAGAATCCGCAGGGCTTGATACGGGGCCCTTTCTGACTGAAAGTGAATCAGTTCCGCCCAAAAGGGAATCCCTATTGGCAGGCCCAGAATCATTCCTGAGCGTAGCAACCGAAGGTGACTCACCAGGGGCCTTGGGCCTTCCCCCATTCTTGCTTGCCCTTATGGCTTCGGCATTTTTCTTGGCGGCATAATTGGCGTCATTTTCCCGGGCCGCCTCATCCGCAGCCTTGGCAGCTTCCTCCGCCGCCTTGCGCCTGTAAGTCCCCACCGGATCGACATCAATCGCTTTCAATCTTTCATTTGCAGCCACGACATCCAGGGAATCCACCTCGAAGCGCTTCTTTGTCCAGTAGTCAATATATTCGGCAGCCACAAACACCGTATCGCTTGCACCCTTGTCATCAGTCGTGGTCGCGATGAACGCCGGCTTACGCTTCATCTTTATCCTCGACAGGCTGTCACAATAGTCCATCCTTCCGGCAACTGCAGAAACATTCCTGGTCGTGTCTATGACCTGCACGTTTCCGAGCATTGTGACATCATTCACGGCACGGTAGTAATATACGGAATCGCACCATACTTCCTGAGTGTCGGACATAAGGTGCACGTTGCGTTTGAAAAGAAACACTTCCCTCGCCCTGTCGTACCATCCGGAATCGGCCGAAAGCATATTTTCCTTGTTCCACATATCGGTCCCCTGTCCGAAAGTGGCGAATGATGTCTCGGAATTGTAGTCCAGTTCGCTGGTTTTGACGAAAACGGTGTCGGAGAACATATTCACGCTGTTGCGGAAACTGAAAATCTTGATTTTCGAATCATAACTTCCCTCGATACTCTCTATTATCTGTCCGTCCTTGTCCCTCATCGAACCGCCTTGCCGGAAAACCGCCACCGAATCTTTGGTGTTATAGTCCAGATTGCTGGTCCTGAGGGTATTGTCGTCCTTGTCGAGAAGCTGGACCACTGAACCCCGGAACTGAGCCAGGTCCTGGTCTATAAGGTAGGTGAGCTTGTCGCCCGTGAGCACTGTCTCGTCCTGGAGAATCTGCACATTGCCTATGGCATCTATATAGTTGCGGTCCACATTCCAGAAGGCCGTATCGCAGAGCAGATAGGTGTTGTTGTGGAAAAAACGGGCGGGGCCTATGACCTTGCGGAAGGAATTGCCGTCACGCAGCACCACCTGGGCTGACTTTGCGCTGATGAGCACGACTATGCTGTCCTTGTCTTCCTGCTGCTGGGCATGGGCAGAAAGGCCGGCGGAGCATAAAAGCACTGCCGGAAGCAAAAGACGGAACCATAGACTTCTGCACCCCATATCAGCGCAAGACTTTACCTATGAGACCTTTATGCTCAAACTCACAGTCTCCGAAAATCGGATCGATGGTGATATAGGTCGATTTGATTCTCTCTTCAAGGAAACTGTCTATCGCCTGCTTGGAGAGTTTCTCTTTTGCGGCGTTCTGCATAAGGTCATAGTCCTCTTCAAATGAGGCCGGGTGCGAAGGCAGAATTTTGTCCACTCGGATTATCTTATATACGAGGTTTCCCCTGCCCTCGTTGTCAACAGATTCTATGGGTTCGGAAATTTCACCTTCCTTGAGAGCTGAAATGGCCATATAATCGGCTGGCTTGAGCTGGTCTTTCTCGAAATATGAAGAACCGGTGTTCGGGTCCGCCATCTGTCCCCCGTTGGTTCTTGAGGCAGGGGCCTGGGAGAAGAAGCGGGCTGCCATTTCGAAGCTCAGATTGCCGGAATTGATTTCATTCCGGAGGCTGTCGAGGGTACCGAAGGCTTTGGAACGGTCTTCGGAGGTGTATTCAGGCTTGATGAGGATGTGTCTTGCGTTGAACATATCTCCTTTTTTCTCAAGCACTTCTATAAGATGGAATCCGTCCGGGGTTTCCACAATCTGGGAAACCACGTGGGGTTTGAGCGCCATTGCGGCATCTGAGAATTCAGTCCAAAAGATGGTCTTTGAAGCCATTCCGAGTTCACCTCCCTTGCGTGCACTGCCGGGGTCCTGGGAATATATGCGGGCGAGTGTGGAGAATTTTTCCCCGTTCATAATCCTTGCCCTTATGGAAAGGAGCTTTTCCTTCACCTCCACCGCCGCAGCTTCACGGTCAGGATACAGGCAAATCTGGCTGAGGCGGTATTGCGCAGGCACGAGAGGCAGGTCGTCGGGGTCGGTGGAGGCTATGAATTCCTTCACGTCATAGGGTGTCATCTCCGGAATGTCGGAGGCCACCTTCTGTTGCATCTGCTGCATAAGGCTCTGTTCCTGAAGGCTTTTGCGCCATTCCTGACGGAGTTTGTAAACGGGCTTGCCGAAGATTTTCTCGACTTCTTCATCTCCTCCGAGCTGTGTCCGGACCTGGTCCAGCCTTGCATTGAGAGAACTCTCCACCATATCGTTATTGACGCTGAGAGAGTCGATTCTGGCCTGCATAAGGAAAATCTTGGAGATTATCATCTGCTCCAGCAGTTCGCAGCGCACGTTCTTGTCGGAGAGCATACCGTTGGCACGCATAACCTTGATTTCCTCTTCCATAGCGGAAATCTTTATCATTTCTTCTCCGACCACAGCCACTGACTTGTCTATCAGACCGTTGTCATATTTTTGCGCCCTTGCGCCCACTGTTCCGACCAATGTGGCCGCGATACACAGGAAAAAAATTCCGATATTCTTCATTTCCTTATTAATATTGCACGAAGACACCTTCAGCACGGGCATCTTCCATCAATTTGTCCTCCAATGCCGACACCAGTTCTTTCTTCCTGATGCTCAGCAATATATCTTTTATCAACGGGGTTGCGTATTCCAGCGGAGCCAACTTTCCCGAAGGCTCGAATGCCTTTATGTAGGCCAGATGCAGCAGTCCGGTTCCTCCTTCGTATTCTATCCAATCGCCCTTTTTGTGGGTCAGGAGTTCAGAGTAGTCTATGCCGAATTCGTGGGCGAGTTCATTGAGGTTAATCCACTTTCCGCCGAAGGTCTCGAATCTGATGGCTGACGCATAAGCCACTGAATCAGTGTATTGCATACGCCTGGCATCGTCTTCGGCAATATTTTCACGAAATTCGTCTATGTATGGGGAATCCGGGGAGATGCAGAGGAAGTCTGCCTTGACGACCGGGATGAGCAGCTTGAAGCGGTCCTGATGGGCATCGTAATAGCCTTTTATCTGCTCCGGAGTGAAGATGGTGTCGAGTTTCTCATTCACATAGCGCTGTTCGTAGCGGTATTTGAGCAGGGATTTGCGGTAGTCTTCCAATTCTGCGCTCACATCAAGTTCCTCCTTTGAAAGCTGATTTTCAGCGACTTGGAGAAAAACCAACTCAGAAGCCCAGCTGTTGATGTACTGATGGGCCAGACGCACGCTGTCCTCGGGAAGCAGCCCTGAAGGGAGAGCTTTGTCCAGTTCTGCCCGGCTGAGGCGCACCTTGCCCACGGACGCGACGGTTTCTCCCGTGATGACCTTGTCCACCCATTCGCAGGAGACGGCCGCCGACAAAATCAGGGCTGCCGCTGCTATGGTCTTGTATATGATCTTTTGCTTCATCAAAATGGCATTAAAACCTGCAAATTTAATCATAAAAGTCAATAAGTACAAATCAATGCAGTTCGCTTGATTTCAGAATTTTTTCCGCTATATTTGCGCGGATATACTGACAGGTCGAGGACCTGCAATCTGGAAAACTGTAAATTTCAAGATAATATGGCAAAGAAAACTGTTTTGGTTTCAGGTGGTGCCGGATACATCGGCAGCCACGTGACGGTGGAACTCATCAATGCGGGCTATGATGTGGTGGTGGCGGACAATATGTCCAACTGCGATATGACCTGCTTCGAGGGAGTGAAAAAGATTACCGGAAGGGACGACATTCCTTTCGAGCTTATGGATTGCTGCGACACCGCGAAGGTGCAGGATCTGTTCGGACGCTACAAAATCGATGCTGTGATTCATTTTGCGGCTTTCAAGGCTGTGGGAGAGTCTGTAGCCCAGCCTATCAAATACTACAGGAACAATCTGGATTCTTTCCTCAACATTCTTGACGCATCCATTGCGCACGGAGGTTGCAACGTGCTTTTCAGCTCATCTGCAACGGTTTACGGTGAGACCGACAAACTGCCTGTGACCGAGGAGTCTCCACGCCAGAGCGCCACATCCCCTTACGGAAACACCAAGCAGATCTGCGAGGACATACTCAGGGATGTAATCAAGGCTTCTGCGGCTTACGGCACCGAGGTGAATGCAGGGGCTTCGGCTCAGGGTCCGGTCAAGGGCATTGCGCTGAGGTATTTCAATCCTATAGGTGCACATCCTTCGGCTCTCATCGGAGAACTTCCACGCGGAGTGCCTAACAACCTCGTGCCTTTCATCACCCAGACTGCAATAGGCAAACGCGCCTGCCTGAGCATTTTCGGCAACGACTACCCTACTCCTGACGGCACCTGTCTGAGGGACTATATCGACATCGTGGACCTTGCCAAGGCACACGTGGCGGCGGTTTCCAGAATGTTGGACGGCAAGATGAAGAAAGACTATGAAATCTTCAACGTGGGCACCGGAAGGCCGGTTTCAGTTTCCGAGCTGGTGAACGCATTCGAGAAGGTCAACGGTCTGAAACTCAACTACAAATATGTGGACCGCAGACCGGGTGACGTGGTGGCTATCTGGGCGGACACCCGTCTTGCCAACGAAGAACTCGGCTGGAAGGCGGAAAGGACCGTGGAGGAGACCCTCGCCTCTGCCTGGGCTTGGGAGAAGCATATCGCCGGGATTGAATAATACCTTCCGGGCATAACTCAAAAAGGTCGGGGCTTCGAGGGCTCCGACCTTAATTTTTTCATAAAGCACAGGCAATTATTTTGCGCTTACGACTGAGCTGAGTTTTTCGCAGAGGGCGTCGAGGGACTCGAAGAGCTCCTTGGTGATACCTTTGTAGTAAACTGACGGTTTTACGTCTTTTGCCGGGTGGTTCACCTTGTCTTTGAGATTGTTGTAGAGGTCCACCGCCTCGTCGATTATCTTGGCGAGATCTTCGTTGTTCTTGTCAGGATTGAGAGCTGCGAAAAGTGTGCAGTCGTCAATGAATTCTCCCACGAAATACTCGATGTCTTTTTTGATAACTCTCAGATTCATAGTCTGTTTATTTAAGTTTTCCTGATTGATGTCCTCCAATTTGGAGATTTCGGGTGCAAATGTAGCATAAATTCTTGATTTGACAAGCAGTCGGGGCAGAGGATTGTGAATCGGAAGAAATTAAATTTGGAGGGAATATGGACCAAATATTTTCAAAGATGATGCGAGTTAATATTCTAAGATTGCTAAATTTGCGGAATGATGGACAAAAGGATGATATACCCCGGCGGACGCCGCTACAATGCCTATGTGGACTATCTTAGGCAAAAATACGGCTCCCGGTTGCAGAAGGTGGTGATTGATGCGGGTTTCACCTGCCCCAACAGGGACGGCAGCGTGGGTCGCGGAGGATGCACATTCTGCGACAATGCCGCCTTCCACCCCGCCTACAGCTCAGCGGCCAAGGACATACTGACCCAGATTGACGAGGGGCTGGAATTCCACAGGGGACGCTACCGCAACGCCAATGCCTATCTTGCTTATTTCCAGGCATATTCCAACACCTACGGCAGTCTGGAAAAGCTCAAGCGGGACTATCTCAGGGCACTGGAGCACCCTTCAGTTGTGGGCATAGTCATAGGCACCAGACCGGATTGCGTGGACGGGGAGAAGCTGGATTTCATTGCTGAACTTGCTCAGGGAAAGATACTTGAGGGTTGGCATAGGGAAATTGTGCCGGATAAGAGGATTGAGGGACAGGCAGAGGGGGCACGGAGCATCAGTTCACCGGTGGTGATAGTGGAATATGGGATTGAGTCCTGCTATGACGAAACCCTGCGCCGGGTGAACCGGGGACACGACTTTGCCTGCGCAAGGAAGGCTGTTCAGATGACTGCGGAAAGGGGGATAGAATGTGGGGGCCATTTTATGCTGGGGCTGCCCGGGGAAAGCAGGGAGATGATGCTCGGAGAATGTGAGGCAATCAATTCACTGCCACTTACTTCCGTCAAGTTCCATCAACTGCAGATTGTGCGCGGGACGAAGATGCAGAAGGAGTTTGAAGAGCATCCCGAGGAGTTCTGCAGGTTTACTCTGGACGAATATCTGGACTTTTTCACCTCGATGCTGGAAAGGCTCAGACCACAAATCAGCATAGAGAGGTTTGCAGGGGAGATTCCTCCTCGCTTTGTCACGGGAACACCCTGGGGACTGGTGCGGAATGCGGAACTGGTGCGTATGCTGGAGGCGCGGCTGGAATCTCTGGACACCTGGCAGGGACGACGATTACGAATACCAGAAACTCAAAAGGAATGAAAGGAAACAACTACGACGTAATCATCATTGGCGGCGGAATAACCGGAGCAGGAACAGCCCGCGACTGCGCGATGCGAGGCCTCAGGACGCTGCTGGTGGAGCGCTATGATTTCACTTCCGGAGCCACCGGACGCAACCACGGACTTCTGCACAGCGGTGCCAGATATGCCGTGACCGACCGGGAAAGTGCCACGGAATGCATTCAGGAGAATATGATCCTGAGGAAAATCGCGGCCCATTGCGTGGAAGAGACAGGAGGCCTGTTCATCACCCTTCCGGAGGACGACCTGAGCTATCAGGCTCTGTTCGCCTCTGCCTGCAAGGCCGCCGGAATCGATGCCGAAATCATTGACCCGAAAGAAGCAATAAGTCTGGAAAAATCAGTCAATCCTTCCATAATAGGTGCAGTGAAGGTGCCAGACGGGGCCGTGGACCCTTTCCGGCTGACAACTGCAAACGTGGTGGATGCCAGAGCTTTCGGGGCCGAGGTCCTCACCTACAATGAGGTGGTGGGGTTCATCAGGGACGGAGAACGGGTGGTGGGAGTGGAACTCCGGGACAATATCACCAAAACCAGGTCACGCAAATACGCCGGAATAGTCATCAACTCCGGAGGCATCTGGGGCCACAGAATCGCAGCGATGGCCGGAGCGACGGTGAATATGTTCCCGGCAAAAGGAGCCCTGCTCATATTCGGCCACAGGGTCAACAATATGGTCATCAACCGTTGCCGCAAACCTTCCGATGCAGACATACTCGTCCCGGGAGACACTATATCCCTTATCGGAACAACCTCAAGCAGAATACCTTACGATGAGATTGACTATATGGGTGTGACTCCGGAGGAGGTGGAGATACTGATGCGTGAGGGCAGGAAGCTGGCACCGTCTCTGGGAACTACCAGAGTGCTCAGGGCCTATGCCGGAGTGCGCCCGCTCGTGGCCTCCGACAATGACCCTTCAGGCAGGAGCATAAGCCGAGGGATAGTATGCCTGGACCACGAGATACGCGACGGCATCCCCGGATTCATAACCATAACCGGAGGCAAACTGATGACCTACAGGCTTATGGCTGAGCAGGCCACCGACCTTGCGTGCAGAAAACTCGGAGTCCGCAAATCCTGCGAAACGGCCTCCACCCCTTTGCCGGGCTCGGAGAAAAAGGCCAAGAAGAAGGAAGCCAAAAGGGTTTTCTCAATGCCTGGACTGGGCGGCAAGGCAGCCGTAGGAAGACACGGAGGGAGAAACGGCAGGATTGACAATTCAGACCGCAACGGTGCATCGCTTGTGTGCGAGTGCGAGGAAGTCAGCGTGGGCGAAGTCAAATATGCCCTTCAGGAACTGGACACCCGCAACCTCATCAACCTGCGTCGCCGCACCAGAGTGGGTATGGGCACCTGTCAGGGCGAACTTTGCGCCTGCAGGGCAGCAGGGCTGATGGCTAACGGCTGCACGGCAAAAGCGCTGGAAGACCTGGCCGTATTTATGAACGAGAGATGGAAGGGAATGCACCCCGTGGCGTGGGGTGAGACCCTGAGCGAAGCGCAGTTCACCTCCTGGATTTACGAAGGGGTCTGCGGACTCAGCCGTTTCAAGGGAAAAAAAGGATAACTATGAACTTCGACACCATAATAATAGGCGGAGGCTTGAGCGGCCTCACAGCTGGCATAGAGCTGCAGAAACGCGGACAGAAGACCCTTATGATTTCATCCGGACAGTCTGCCCTGCATTTCTTTTCCGGCTCTTTCGAATTCCTCAACACGGAAGAAGATTATCCGGAGGCGCTGAAGAAACTCCCGGCTGGACACCCCTACTCTCTGATGGGGGCGGAAAAGGTCTTGGAAACCGCCTCGAAAGTTCAGGATTTCTTCGCAGGGGCAGGAGTGGTCCTCAATGGCGAGGAAGGACGCAACCATTTCAGAATCACCCCAATAGGAGTGCTCAAACAGGCTTGGCTCACACTTGAGGACTATGCAAGACTGCCCTCCGACAAGTCCCTGCCCTGGAAAAAAGTGACCATTGCCAACATAGAAGGCTTCCTGGATTTCCACCCCGACTTCATTGCTGCGGGACTTGAGGAACTGGGGGCAGAATGTCACTGCCGCAGCATATCCCTGCCGGAACTGGACCGTCTGAGGAACAATCCCAGCGAAATGCGTTCAGCCAACATAGCCAGAGCCTTGACCGGAAGCGTAATCGGCAATCTGGCCAAGAGGCTTTCCGATGTGTCGGCCGGCAGCGATGTAATCCTGTTGCCGGCGGTCCTGGGACTGGATGACCCGCGCCCTGCCCAGTCGTTGAAAGTGCGCACAGACAGGCCTATAGAATACATAGCCACCCTCCCTCCTTCAGTGCCGGGAATCAGGACCCAGATGATGCTGAAAAACTTCTACACCCGGCTGGGAGGCACATATCTGCTCGGCGACTCCGTGACAGGAGGCGATTTCGAGGGCCGGAAACTCAAGGGAATCAGGACTGTGAACCATTCCGACAAACTGTTCTGCGCGGACAATTTCATACTCGCAAGCGGCAGTTTCTTCAGCCGGGGTCTGCTTTCCACCCCTTCCGGAATATTCGAGCCCGTGTTCGACCTCCAGGTCAACTGCCCGCAGGAGCGCAGAGACTGGACAAGGGAGAATTTCTTTGACCGGCAGCCTTATATGGGATGCGGCGTGGCTACAGACGGGCAATTCAGAGCCTTGCGCAAAGGGGAAAGTATTGAAAATCTGAGGGTTTGCGGTTCTCTGCTGTCCGGCTCGGATGCCATCAATGAGGGTTGCGGTGCGGGAGTGGCCACCATCACGGCTCTCCACATTGCAGAAAGTATAGCTGAAGGCAAGTAACGTTACCAAAGGAAGTTGAAATGGAATACAATACAAGCGAAAACAATTTCGAGCAGTGTATGAAATGCACGGTCTGCACCGTGTACTGTCCGATGCTGGCTGTAAATCCGGACTTTCCCGGTCCAAAACAGGCCGGCCCCGACGGGGAGAGGTACCGCCTCAAAGACCCTTCTTTCTATGATGAGGCACTAAAATACTGCCTCAACTGCAAGAGGTGCGAAATCTCCTGCCCTTCCAATGTGAAAATCGGCGACATCATACAGAAAGCCCGTCTGGACTACAGCGCAATCAAGCCCGGACTTAGGGAATTTGCACTTTCCCACACCGATTTGATGGGCACTGCAGCCTCAGTCATCGGGCCTGTGGTGAACGATGTTTTGAAGTTAGGGGCTGTGCAGTACGCGATGGACACTATGATGGGTGTGGACAGGCGCAGGACTTTCCCGGAATACTCAAGAGAAAGGTTCACGCTCTGGTTCAGGCGCAATGCCAGGGCAGCCCAGGAAAAATACAGCAGGTTCGTGACCTATTTCCACGGCTGCTACGCCAATTACAATTATCCTAAACTTGCTCAGGATTTCGTGAAAATCCTCAATGCCCTGGGCTATGGAGTGCATCTGATGGAAAAGGAAAAATGCTGCGGTGTGGCATTGATTTCCAACGGGTTCCGCAAAGATGCCATAAGGGGAGCGAAGACGAATCTGAAGAGCATAAGAGAAGCGGTGGCAAAGTCGGAGCCTGTGCTTGCGACGAGTTCCACCTGCACATTCACCATAAGGGACGAATATCCCCACCTCCTGGGTCTGGACAATTCCGACATAAGGGGTTCGGTGATGATGGCCACCAGATTCATATTCAACCTGATAGACTCGGGCAAGGCTGTGCTGGTGTTCAGAAATGACTATCGCCACCGCATAGCCTACCACACCCCCTGCCATCTTGAGAAACTGGGCTGGAGCATCTATTCCACCTCGCTTCTGAAGATGATACCCGGCTTGGATTTCGTGATGCTCGACTCACAATGCTGCGGAATTGCCGGCACCTTCGGATTCAAAAAGGAAAATTACCAATATTCCCAAAAAATCGGCGAAGGCCTGTTCAGGCAAATATCTGAGGCTGAACCGGATATGGTGGCCACGGACTGCGAGACCTGCAAATGGCAGATTGAAATGAGCACGGGATTCAAAGTGGAAAATCCTATATCCATCCTTGCCGATGCTCTGGACGTGGAAGCCACCATCGAGGCCAATGCCGCACTTGGAACAGAACCGGCAGACAAGTAACTGACAAGTAGAACGAACCGGCAGACAAACTTTACTGATACAAATGATTACAAACAGCAAAAATATGGAAATGACCCCCTCCCTCAAGTCCAGATTGTCCAAAATCAGGCACCTGGCTCTGGATATGGACGGCACAATATACCTCGGAAGCACACTTTTTCCCTTCACCCTTGATTTTCTCGCGTCCATGAAGGAGAACGGAGTGCGCTATTCCTTCCTCACCAACAATCCCACCAGGTCAGTCGGGGACTATCTGAAGAAGTTGGAAGGGATGGGCATCAAGGCTGACGAAGAGAATATGTACACCACCTCCCTTGCCGCAATCGACTATCTCAAAAGCCATTACCCCGAGGCCAGGAGGCTTTTCCTGCTGGGCACCCCGAGTATGGTGAGCCAGTTCGAGAAGGCGGGTTTCATCTCCTGTGCTGACGACGCGGAGGATGTGCCGGATGCTCTGGTGGTGGCATTCGACCCGACTCTTGTGTATTCGCGTCTGTGCAGGGCAAGCTGGTGGGCTGCGCAGGGGATTCCCTATATCGCAACCAATCCGGACAGGGTCTGCCCTACTGACCAGAAGACCATACTCGTGGATTGCGGTTCCATTTGCAGATGCATAGAGGAGGCCTCGGGAAGAAAGCCTGACATAACTCTCGGAAAACCGGACCCCAACGTGCTCTACGGGATAATGGACAAGTTCGGATTGAAGGCCGACGAGATTGCCATGGTGGGCGACCGCATCTACACGGACACGGCAACGGCCCACAATGCAGGGGCTTTCGGAGTGCTGGTGCTTTCCGGAGAGACCACATTGGAAACGGCCCTTGAGGTCAAACGCAAGGCTGAAACCAGTCCGAATCCGGAGTTTTTTCCTCCCGACCTGATTGTGGAGAATGTAGCGGAACTCGGCCGGCTCATACTCCAGGCCCGGTCATAGCGCAATCTTGAACCGGTTTTCAAAGACTTGACATCGGGAAAATGACCTCATTTGAACAGCGCCCGGCACAATGCAGGCACATCAGCCACCTTGACCAGTTCAATCCCGGGGACTTTCAAATCCGGTGAGGAATACGAAGAAAGGAAGATTTTCCGGCAGTTCATTCTTGAGGCTTCAGCTATGCGCCTTTCGATTTGGGACACGGGGCGGATTTCCCCGCTCAGGCCCACCTCTCCTGCAAAGCAGTAGTCGGCAGATACGGGGAAGTCGATATTGGAAGAAAGTATGGCAGCAATCACAGCCAGGTCGCAGGCAGTCTCGGAAATCTTGAGCCCTCCAGCCATATTCAGAAAGACATCCTTTATGCTAAGCTTGAACCCGGCCCTCTTTTCCAGCACGGCCAGGAGCATATTCAGGCGGCGGGTGTCGTAGCCGGTTGCGGAACGCTGGGGTGTGCCATAGACTGCAGAACTCACAAGTGCTTGGACCTCAATGAGAAATGGACGCGAACCATCCAGATGGGCTCCTACGGTGATGCCGCTCAGATTGTCCGAGTGCATAGGCATCCACAATTCAGAAGGGTTGGGCACCTCAACGAGTCCGGCCCCTGTCATCTTGAAGACTGCGACCTCTGACGTGGACCCGAAACGGTTCTTGACTCCCCTCAGCAGCCTGTACGCTCCCCTGTCATCGCCCTCGAACTGCAGCACCACGTCCACGATGTGTTCCAGAATCTTAGGACCGGCTATGCTGCCTTCCTTGGTGATGTGACCTATGAGAATGACAGGGATGCCTGTGTCCTTGGCAAGTTTGAGCAACTGGACTGCAGTTTCTTTGATCTGGGTCACGGAACCCGGCGATGATTCTATGTTCTGGGAATACATCGTCTGCACTGAATCCACAACAATCAAGTCGGGACGCACCTGATGGGCCTCGGAGATGATGTTCTCCAGAAGGGTTTCGGGATAGATGTAGCAATTGGACAAATCGGCCCCCGGAACCTGAGCGAGCAGTCTTTCTGCCCTGATTTTCACCTGTTTGGCAGATTCCTCTCCGGTCACATACAAGGTCCTGAGGTCTGGACAGTGAAGGGGTATCTGGAGAGAAAGGGTGGACTTTCCTATTCCCGGCTCACCTGCCACCAGCACCAGTGCACCTTCCACCAGCCCTCCTCCGAGCACACGATTCAATTCATTGTTGTTCAATGATATCCTGTCTTCCGAAAGGGTCTGAACTTCGGACAGGGGAATGGGTTTGGAGGAAGGTCGCCCTGCAGATGTAGCGGAGGAGGAGCGTTTGCCGGTCGCTACGGTTTCTTCGACCATAGTGTTCCACTCCCCGCAGGCGGGACATCTTCCCATCCATTTGGGGCTTTCGTTTCCGCAGGAAGTGCAGAACCAGGCTGTTTTTATCTTGTTCGCCATAGTATTAGACATACAAAAAAAAGATATTGTACCTGATTGTGGACAATATCTTCCAAGCGTTTCAGCGCTTTGTCTTGAGTGAAATTACTCAGCAACCACAGTACTGTCACATGCAGCACAAGCAGTTGAATCGCAGCAAGCCTTGCAAGAGTCGCAGCACTCGGCGCAAGCAGACTCCTCAGCAGCCTCAGCTTTCTTGCAGCAGTTGTTGCAAGCACAAGATGATGCAGCAAAAAGGACAGCTGCAGTTGCCATAGCCATAAATACCTTTTTCATAACGAAAAATAACTAATAATTAAACATGACTTCGTGGATGAAGTGCAAAAACACTACATTTTGTCCACAGCCCGCAAAAGTACAAACTATTTTATAAAAATCAAGAGGAAAATTAGATTTTCTTGTTTTCGGGCGGTATCTTGTCCAGATTAAGCACTTCCATACCGCTGATTTTGCCCTCATCTATATGGAAACGGAGGGCAGTGCGGACTATGTGGAAACCCTGAAGGCCTGCCGCGCCCGGATTCAGGACCATCATATTGAAGTTGTTGTCATACACCACCTTGAGTATATGGGAATGGCCACAGACGAAAATGTCAGGACTGTAGTGCATTATCAGGGAGTAGGCATTCCTGTCGTATTTACCGGGATATCCTCCTATGTGGGTCATCAGCACCTTCATACCCCCGCAGGTGAAAAAGCGGTGCAGAGGATAGTCGTAGCGCAGGTCGTAATTGTCGCAGTTGCCGCAAACTCCCACAAGGGGTTTGAAACGGGCAATCTCGGCTGCGGTGGTGAATCCCCCTCCGAAATCCCCTGCGTGCCAGATTTCATCAACGGGTGCAAGGAATTGCTTCAACGGCTCATCAAATACGCCGTGGGTGTCTGAAATTAATCCTATGTATGCCATAATCAAAGACTTGCATTATAGACAAAGGCTGTTGCAACGACGGCGGCCGTTTCAGTGCGAAGACGGGAGGGACCGAGGTGAACAGGAATGTATCCGGCGCTGATGGCTGCACTCACTTC